>JAKQWJ010000292.1 GCA_029562045.1 Spirochaetota bacterium
CCCTCGCCGTTGATCTTGTCCACGATCATTTTAAGGGCGTTCGCTTCCGCCTGCCCCCAGGTGGCGCTGGGGCCGGTGAGGGCCACCGAATGGCCGATCCGGATGGGCTCCTGCTGCCCGGCGGCGGCGGACTTGCCGTCCGAGGGCTTGCAGCCCAGGACGGCCAGAACGGCGGCAATTGCCAGGAAATGAATGGTTTTTTTCATGACGCTCCCTTTTTTGATGCCGGGCTCGCCGCCCGGTATTTTACGGTGCATAGTACGATATATGACGGAAGTGGTCAAATATCCGATCGATTATAGAGGAAAAACGGCAAAAGGGCAAAAAAAATTTTCAGGCAGGCGGCCCCCCTTACAGCCCCCGCAGATAGGCGAGGCAGACATCGGGGAAGTCGGAGATGACGCTGTCGCAGCCCAGAAGGCGGCAGCGCTTCAGGGCCTGCAGGGTGTTGATGGTCCAGACATTGACCCCCACGCCGTGGCGGCGGCATTCCTCCACCGCTTCCGGGCCGATGGACGAAAAGGCGGGGTGGTAATAATCGAATCCCATGGTCGCGCAGTAGAGGCCGGCATTCACCAGCCCCCGCTCCGGAACCAGGGCTCCGCAGGGCACGGAGGGGTCCAGTTTTTTCAGGATGGTGAGGCTGCCGTGGTTGAAGGAGGAAAAGATCACCTTCTTTTCCAGGCCGTGTTTTCTGACCAGATTCAGGGCCTTTTCCTCCAGCCCGGGGTAATAGACGAGGTTGCTCTTGATCTCCACATTGGTGACCAGATCGGTGGCCGCCGCCCAGGCGCAGTATTCCGCGAAGGAGGGGATGGGCTCGAAGGCGATGGTATCCCGGTGGAGGGCCGCGGCGTTGAACTTCTTCAATTCCGCCAGGCTGTAGTCCCGGACCCGGCCCGTGCCGTCGGTGACCCGGTCCAGGGTCTCGTCGTGGATGATGACCACCTCCCCGTCCCGGGTCAGATGGACATCCAGCTCGATCCCGTGGCAGCCCGCGTCCCGGGCCTTCCGGAAGGCCGGCATCGTGTTCTCCGGATATTCTCCGCTGCATCCCCGGTGGGCGAAAACTCTCATGACCGTCCCTCCTCGCCGCGCATTCGGCCCGCCCCGGATCACCTCCGGGGCGAAGACCGCCCCCGGTCCGGCATTTTCCGCCGCGGCGGGCGACGATAAGTGTAACGCCCCGGCGTTCCCTGTCAAGATGAGGCCCCACGGTTCCGCCGGGCACGGGCGGAGGAAAATCCGCCGCAATCTTGACAACGGGACCGTATCGGTTATCCTTAAAGAGATGCTGCTCCCCGCTTTTTACCTGGCCCGCACCGGGCGAGAGGAGACCCGACAGTGACGACGCGATCTTCCCGCGGGGGGCGAAGCGCCCCCGGGCCCAAAAAATCCGGCAGGACCAGAAGGGCCCGCCGGGAGGCCCTGACCTTCGCGGCCTTCACCTTCCCCAACTTTCTTCTTCTGGGTGTTTTCGTATTCTGGCCCATCTTCTACAGCCTTTACTTGAGCTTCTTCAAGTGGGACATGATAGCCCCCAGAAAACGCTTCGTGGGTCTGGAGAACTTCAGGATCATGTTCAGCGACCCGGTCTTCTGGATGGTCACCAGAAACACCCTGACCCTCGCCTTCTTCGTGGTGGTGGTCAAGATGACCATCGCCCTGGCGCTGGCCCTGATGATGAACCGCAACATGCGGGGCCGCTCCCTGTACCAGGCCGTCATCTTCAGCCCCACCTTCACCACCAGCGTGGCGGTGGCCATGGTCTGGACCTGGATTCTGGAGCCCGATTACGGCCTCCTGCGGGTCTTCATGCGGCCCCTGGGCATCCCCCCCGTCAACTGGATCGAGAGCACCAGCCACTCCCTGCCGGCGGTCATCATCGTCCTCGTCTGGATCGGCATCGGCTACGACATGGTGATCTTCCTGGCGGGTCTCAAGAACATCCCGGTGGAGATCTACGACGCCGCCCTGGTGGACGGGGTCTCGCCGGTGCAGGAGTTCTTCCATATAACGTTCCCTCTGCTGTCGCCCACAACCTTCTTTCTGACCATCACCGGCTTCATCAGCGCCCTGAAGGCCTTCGACATCATCGCCATCATGACCGCCGGGGGCCCCTTGAACAGCTCTAACGTCATCGTCCACTTCCTCTACCAGAACGCCTTCAAGTGGTTCAAGACCGGCTACGCCAGCGCCCTGGCGCTGCTGCTGTTCGTCATCATCATGACCATCACCCTGATCCAGAACCGCTTCTCCAGGCGGTGGGTCCACTATTAGGGGGCGGGTGTGGAACGCGTCGTTTACGGGAAAAAGAAACCCCTCTGGTACATCGACCGCATCGTCTCCCACCTGGTGGTGGCCGCCACGGCGCTGGCCGTGGGCCTGCCTTTTCTGTGGATGCTCACCACCGCCATCAAAAGCCCCGTGGAGGTTGCGCAGTTCCCGCCCATCTGGTGGCCCCAGAAGATCCGGTGGGACAACTTCGCCAAGGCCTGGTCGGTGGCCCCCTTCGGCCGCTTCTATGTCAACAGCTTCGTCACCGCCGTGACCGGCGTCGCGCTGGAGGTGTCCATCGCGTCCCTCTCCGCCTACGCCTTCGCGGTGATACGCTTCAAGTACCGGGACTTCTTCTTCCTGGTCATGCTGGCGGCGCTGATGATCCCCAGCCAGATCGCCCTGATCCCGAACTACGTCATCCTCAGCAAGCTGAGGTGGATCAACACCTACAAGGGGATCGTCATCCCCTATGTGTCCAGCGTCTTCGGCACCTTCCTGCTGCGGCAGTACTTTCTCACCGTTCCCTCGTCCCTGTACGACGCGGCGGAGATGGACGGGCTGGGCCATCTGAAGACCCTGTTCCACATCTCCCTTCCCCTGGCCAAGCCGGTGCTGGGCACCCTGGTCCTGTACATATTCATCGGCAAATGGAACAACTACCTCTGGCCCCTCATCGTGACCACCAAACAGAGCATGCGCACCCTGCCGGTGGGCCTCTCCATGGTCCGGGAGGCGGAGTACGCCATCGGCCCCGAACACCTCATGGCGGCGGCCATCTTCGTCCTGGTGCCGGTTCTGGTGGTGTATTTCTTCAGCCAGCGGAAGCTCATCGCCGGCATCGCCGCCGGGGCGGTGAAGGGGTGATTTCGTGTGTCCGAAACCGGCATGATGTTGCCCGGAAAATTTCAATAGGAGGAATCGCATGAAGAAAAGAAGTCTGGCATGGATTCTTTTGCTCGCCTTCGTTCTGTCGGCCGTGCCGCTGACCGCCGCCGGGAAGGCGGAGCCGGCCAAACCCGCGGGGCCCATCAAGATCATGTACTGGAGGTCCCTCACCGGGGTCGCCGGAAACGCCCAGGAAGAGGTGGTGAAGCGCTTCAACGCGAGCCGCAGCGACGTGGTGGTGCAGGCGGAGTTCCAGGGGGCCTACGCGGAGATCTTGCAGAAACTCACCGCCGCGGTGGCGGCGGGGGATGTGCCGGATCTGGTGCTGCTGGACTCCCCCCACATGCCCATCTTCGCCCGGAACAAGGCCCTGGTGGAACTGGAACCCTATGTCAAGGAGGAGAAGGCCGGGTTCCTGGATGACTTCATCCCCGGGCTCCTGGCCGACGGCTATCATCAGAAGACCCTCTACGCCCTGCCCGCCCTGCGGAGCACCCCGCTCCTGTATGTGAACGGCGACATGTTCGCCGAGGCGGGCCTTCCCCGCCGGGCCCCCAAGGACTGGGACGAGATGCGGGACTTCGCCAAAAAGGTCACCAAGATCAACGCCGCGGGGGAACTGGTGCAGACCGGCCTGGGGCTCACCACCGGGGTCACCACCGCCCACTGGTACTTCCAGGGCGCGGTC
>JAKQWJ010000297.1 GCA_029562045.1 Spirochaetota bacterium
GCCCGTCTCGATGCTGACCCGCAGAGGCGCCTCCAGCTTCAGGGCGGACTCCATCTCCTCCCGCACCAGATCGGCGGCCCTCCCGGCCTCCTCCCGGGGCACTTCGAAGATGAGTTCGTCATGCACTTGAAGAAGCAGGCGGGCCCGGGGCAGTTCCTCCCGGAGCCTCCGGTCCACCCGGAGCATGGCCAGCTTCACGATGTCCGCGGCGCTTCCCTGGATGGGCGTGTTGACGGCGATCCTCTCCGCGGCGGTCTTCTCGGTCTTGTTCCGGCTGGTGATGGCGGGGATGGGCCTCTCCCGGCCCAGGATGGTTTTCACCCCGCCGGTTTTTTCCGCTTCCGCCACGGTGCGCCGGATGAACTCCTCGATCCCCCGGTAGCGGGCGAAGTAGGAGGCGATGAAGCGGTCCGCGTCGGCCCGGGGGATGGACAGCTCCCGGGCGAGCCGGAAGGAGCTCATGCCGTACATGACGCCGAAGTTGATGGTCTTGGCGATCCGGCGCTGCTCCGGGGTGACTTCCGCCTCGGGGACCCCGAAGATCAGGGCGCCGGTGCTGCGGTGTACATCCGCCCCGGCGGCGAAGGCGGCCTTCAGGCCCGGATCGCCGGAGAGGTGGGCCAGGACCACCAGCTCGATCTGGGCGTAGTCGGCGCTGAGGAAAAGATGCCCCGGCGCGGGGGCGAAGGCCCCCCGGATGCGCCGCCCTTCCGCCTCCTTGACGGGGATGTTCTGGAGGTTGGGGTCCCGGCTGGAGAGCCGTCCCGTGGCGGTGCCGGTCTGGTTGAAGCTGGTGTGGAGCCGGCCCGTTTCCGGGTTCACCAGCCGGGGGAGAGCGTCCACATAGGTGGACTTCAGTTTGGACAGGGTCCGGTGGCGCAGGATCTTCTCCGGCACCGGGTCCTCCCGGGCCAGCTCCTCCAGCACCGAGGTGTCGGTGGAAAACCCGGTCTTGGTTTTCTTCGTGGGGGTGAGCCTGCGGACCTGGAACAGGATCTCCTGGAGCTGCTTCGTGGAAGCGATGTTGAACTCCCGGCCGCAGAGTCGGTATATCTCCCCCTCCAGGGCGGCCAGGTCCTTTTCCAGTTCCGCCCCGTAGTCCTCCAGGACCCCCGGATTCAGGGCGATTCCCCGGATCTCCATGTCCCCCAGGATCCGCACCAGCGGCATTTCCAGTTCATGGAAGAGTTTATCCAGCCCCCGCTCCCGGAGCCGGGGGGCGAAGACCTGGTGCAGCCGGTAGGTCACGTCCGCGTCCTCCGCGGCGTACCGCACCGCCGCCTCCAGGGGGACCTGGTCGAAGGTCGCCCCTTTGGGAACCACGCTGTCGTAGCGGAGGGTTTCCATGCCCAGATGGACCTCCGCCAGCCGGTCCATGCCGTAGGAGCCGGCATCGGCGTCCAGAAGCCAGGCGGCGATCATCGTGTCGAACCAGGGACGGAGGCGCACCCCCAGGCGGTGGAGGACCTTGTAATCGAACTTGATGTTCTGTCCCACCACCCGAACCTCCGGGTCCTCCATCAGGGTTTTCAACCGGGGAAGGACCGCCTCCAGCCCCAGCCCTTCCCCGGCGGGGGCCGTCACCGGCACATAACAGGCTTCCCCGGCCCGGAGGGAGAGAGAAAAGCCCACCAGCTCCGCCGTCATGGGGTCGATTCCGGTGGTTTCGGTGTCGAAGGCGACGGTTCCCGCCTCCCGGGCCCGGGAAACCCAAAGGTCCAGCTCCTCCGGGCTCCTCACCGCCCGGTAGATCCCCGGGGCGGGCGGGGCCTTCAGGGGCCGGGGAAGCTCCGGCTCCCCCCGCGGCGGGGCCCCGGGCTCCGAAAAGAGGTCCTGGTCCGCCGCGCCGGGCAGTCGGCTCCCTCTGCGGGAGCGGACGCCCGCCCCCGTCCCCGCCGGGGCGTCCGGCTGGGGGAAGGCCCCGCCATCCGCGGCCGCCGAAGCCTCTGCCGAAGCCGCTCCGGAGGGTTCGCCCGCCCCGGCGGGACCGGCCTCTCCGTCCGTCCCCCTGCCGGTCTCCCCCGGAGCCGCTCCCTGGCCGGAAAGCTCCTCCGCCAGGGTCCTCATCCCTTCCTGCAGAAAGAGGGGGGCCGCTTCTTTCCCCCGCAGAGGGGGCAGGACCAGACTTCCGGGTCCGCCGGGCAGGGGCACATCCTCCCGGAGCGTCACCAGGCGGCGGCTCAGGAGGACCTGGTCCCGGGATTCCTGGAGCCTGGCCCGCTGAGAGGGGCTTTTCACCTCCTCCAGCCGGGAATACAGCGCGTCCAGATCGCCGAACTGGGAAAGGAGGGCCGCCGCGGTCTTCTCGCCGATGCCTTTGGCCCCCGGGACATTGTCGGAGCTGTCCCCCGCCAGGGCGAGATAGTCCACGATCTGTTCCGGGCGCACCCCCCAATCCTCGTACACCTCCCGGGGCCCCATCTCCCGGAATCCCCCCTTGTCCGGCC
>JAKQWJ010000311.1 GCA_029562045.1 Spirochaetota bacterium
CCTCCCTGCTCCGGCACCTTCTTTTCGCGGTGCATCAGGCGGCAAAATCGGATTCCCCCAAGGAGGGCCTCCTGTACATCAAGGCCGCCCGGCCCGATTACTGGATCCGCCGGGAAGACATTGTCGCCCTTCTGGAGTACCTGTCCTTTGCCTCCCGGTATACCGGAATGAGTCACTGGAAGCTCGACGGCGAGGGTGCGGCCCTTTTAAAGGGGCTGGTGGCCAACGATTACGGAGGGAGCGCCGGATAAAGGATGATTAGCCGTCATGTTTTCCACCGAGGCGCAAAGGGGACCCGCTTTCTCACCGACCGGCTTCAGGGGGCCCTCTCCTACGACAGGATAGCCGGATATTTCGACAGCTCCCTGCTGGAATTCGCCGGTGAGGCCCTGGAATCGGTGGCGGGACGGATCCGCATCGTCTGCAACTCCGATGTCAGCGAAAGAGACATTGTGGCGGCCCGTGGCCCGGAGCAGGCGCAGAAGCTCAGTTTTTTCAAAACCGATCCCGGCGGTTTCGGCGGGCCCGGGCAGGAAAGACTCCGCCTTCTTCACCGGCTTCTGACAAACAGGGCAGCCCCATCTCTGGAAGTGCGGGTCCTTCCCAACGATGTCTTCGGCCTCATCCATGGAAAAGCCGGAGTCATTACATTGGCCGACGGCTCCCGGACCAGTTTTCTGGGCTCCGCCAACGAGACCTTTGCCGGATGGAACCTGAACTATGAACTGGTCTGGGAGGACGATTCGGAAGAAGCCTGCGCCTGGGTGCTGGAGGAATTCGAACGCCTCTGGGGTCATTCCCGGGCGGTTCCCCTGGCTGAAGCGGTGATCCGAGAGGTGGAGAGGCTCACCCGGCGAAAGGAGCTGGATCTGGGGGCATGGGCAAAGAATCCCGTTCCCGCCGGAGTCCTGGTGGAAGCGCCGGTGTACCGGAAGGAGTTCGGCCTCTGGCCTCATCAGCGGTCCTTTGTGGATCTGTTCTGGAAGACCCACCGGAGTATCGGCGCCCGCTACATTCTGGCGGACCAGGTGGGGCTGGGAAAGACCGTGCAGCTGGGCATGGCCGCCCAGCTCATGGCCCTCACCGGCAGCCGTCCCGTTCTGGTCCTCCTGCCCAAAACCCTGATGATCCAGTGGCAGACCGAACTCTGGGATCTCATGGAAATTCCCACCGCCCGCTGGACCGGACGGGTCTGGGTGGACGAGACCGACCGGGAGTATTCACCCAATGGAAAAAATCCTCTGGCCGGGTGCCCGCGAAAAATCGGCATCGTGTCCCAGGGGCTCATCACCCAGGGCGGGGCGAACATCGAGAGTCTTCTGCTGCAGGAATGGGAAGGAGTTATTGTTGACGAGGCCCACCGGGCCCGTCGGAAAAAACTTCCCAGGATCGACGACAGGGGTCCGGCGATAAAAAACCCCGATACGGAGGCGAACAGGCTCTACGCCTTCCTGTTCAGACTGGCCTCCCGGGCCCGCTCCGTCCTCTTCGCCACCGCCACCCCGGTGCAGATGCACCCCATAGAAGCCTGGGACCTCCTGCGAATCCTGGCGGTGGAAAATGATCATGTTCTGGGCAGTTCCGGCGGTTTCTGGAGGCGGCCGGAAAACGCCCTCCCGTACCTCCTGGGAGAAAAGGACCCCCCGGAGGATGAACAGGAACTGTGGGACTACCTTCGCAATCCATTCCCGCCTCAGTGGGAGGGAATGAGTTTCCAGTATTTCAGGCAGCGCCTGGGCATGGACGATCAGGACGCGGTCGTCGCTGGGGAGGGGCGGATCTTTTCCGCTCTGGCTCCGGACCTCCAGACCCAGATGCGGCAAAGCGCGGGGAACCTCTTCTCGAACCATCACCCCTTTCTCCGCCACATCATCCGGAGGACCCGCAAATACCTGGAAGAGACGGTGGATCCCAAAACGAAGGAACCCTACCTCAGGCGTATAGCGGTGGACCTCATCGACGACGAGCCTCTTCTTCTGGGAAGTTACCTTGCCCAGGGTTACCGGGCGGCGGAGAGTTTCTGCAAGGCCCTGAGCAGCCGGGTTCGGGGGGCGGGCTTTTTCAAGACCCTCCTTCTCCGGCGCATCGGCAGTTCCATCAATGCGGGGCTGTCGACGGTGGAGAAGATGCTCAGCACCTGGGATCTGGACAGTGAAGAAGATGACGAAGACGACGGGGACAGAGACATCTCCCTGACGGCGGAGGGAAACATAAAAAACCTCACCCCCGGAGAAGTGAGGCTCCTGGAAGAATGTCGTGATGCTTTGAAGATCGGATTGGAACAGAGAGAAGGGGCGGATCCCAAGCGGGATGTGATTCTCCAGTATCTAACCGCAAAGGGATGGGCGGAGGATGGCTGTATCCTCTTCTCCCAGTATTTCGATACTGCCCGCTGGATCGGTGAGGAAATCGCCAGGGCCTTTCCGGACCGCATCATCGGTCTGTACGCAGGGGGCGCTAAATCAGGAATCTGGGACGGGGGCCGGTTTCTCATGCGGGACAGGGAAGAGATAAAAACCCTTGTTCGCCGCGGGGAGCTCACCATCCTGGTGGGAACCGATGCGGCCAGCGAGGGGCTCAACCTGCAGGCCCTGAGCACCCTCATCAATATCGACCTCCCGTGGAACCCCACCCGACTGGAACAGCGCAAGGGGCGGATACAGCGGATCGGCCAGAAGAAAGACCTCATAAAGGTGCTCAACCTGCGCTACAAGGACTCGGTGGAAGACAAGGTGCACCAGGCGCTGTCGGACCGGCTGCAGCAGATTCACAACCTGTTCGGACAAATTCCCGATGTTTTGAAAAATGTCTGGGTCCAGGTGGCCCTGGACGACATGGCCGCCGCCGAAAGCCTCATTCATGACATACCGAACATCAACCCCTTCGACAATCGTTACTCCCGCATGGACAGCACCCCTGGATGGGAAACATGGAACGAGGTGATCAACCGCAGGGAGAAGCTGGAGGCTCTCAGGAAGGGGTGGGGGGAGTGTGAACAATCAGGGTAACACCAGACGGAATTGAAGGCGATTTGAGGGAACGCTGCAAAACTGGCAGCGCAAGTCTTTAATGCAAAAGAAAATAACAATGGGCGATACCGGGCTTGAACCAGTGACTTCCTGCTTGTAAGGCAGGCGCTCTCCCAGCTGAGCTAATCGCCCCGGACGGGGCAGACCGTAGCACAAGCGGGGGGGGCTGTCAAGGCTCCGGGCATCCGGCGGCCGTCCGCCGAAGGGGCGCCGGCAGGGCGCAGGATAAAAGGGCCGCAGCGCCGGGCGTCGGGCCGGGGAGGCCGGCGGAGCCGGCGGCCTCCCTGGCCGTCCGCCGAAGGGGCGCGCTCACCGGAACGCGGCCTCCCCGGCGGGCCGAAGGGGCGCGCCTACCGGAACGCGGCCTCCCCGGCGCTTTTTTCCGCTTTACACGGACCCCCGCCTTTGTTATGCTCCGGGATTAGAACCTCTTTCAAACGGAGCCCCTGTGTTTCTCAAAAGCCTGGAACTCTTCGGATTCAAATCCTTCGCCGATCGGAGCAGAATCGAATTCACCGACGGCATCTCGGCGCTTCTGGGGCCCAACGGCTGCGGCAAGAGCAACATCGTGGACGCCATCAAATGGGTTCTGGGGGAGCAGGGGACCAGAAGCCTCCGGGCGGACCGGATGGAGGATGTGATCTTCAACGGCACCGAGGCGCGGAAGCCCCTCAACGTGGCGGAGGTCTCCCTGGCCCTGGCCAACGACGGCGGGCTCCTCCCCATCGAGATGCCGGAAGTGGTCATAAAAAGGCGGCTCTACCGGTCCGGGGAGAGCGAATACTTCATCAACAACACGCCGGTCAAGCTGAAGGAGGTCCGGGAGCTCTTCTACGACACCGGCATCGGGAAATCCGCGTATTCCATCACCGAGCAGGGCAAGATAGACCAGGTTCTGTCCAACAAGCCCGAGGAGAGGCGGCTCATCTTCGAGGAGGCCGCGGCCATCACCAAATTCAAGATCCGGGGGCAGGAGGCGGAGCGGAAACTGGAGCGCACCGAGGAGAACATGCACCAGGTGGAGAGCATCATCACCGAGGTCAAGCGGAGCCACGATACGCTGAAGGGCCAGTGCGACAAAACCCTGCGCTTTCGGCAGCTTCGGGAGGAATCCTTCGATGTGGAGCTGGACATCCAGCTGCTGCGCCTGAAGGGTTTCCTGGAGCTGAAGAACGAAAAAAACCGTTCGCTGGAGGAGAGGACCGGCCGCCGGGACAGCCTGCGGGGCGAGATCGACGGGATCAACGAGCATCTGGAGAAGAACCTGGACGCGGTGAACGCCATGGAGTCCCGGCTGGCGGAGAACCAGAAGAAACTCTACGGGCTGGGGCTGGAAAAAAACGGCCTGGACGGTCAGGAGAGGATGCTGGCGGAGCGCCTCGGGGAGATCGAGGCCAAGGCCGCCTCCGATGCGGTGAAGGAAAAATCCCTCCGGGAGAGGATAGGGGCCCTGCAGGCCGAGGTGGACGGAAAAAGAAAGGCCCTGGAGGAGTTCGCCGGGCGGATCCGGGAGATCGACGGGAACATCGGCGGCTTCGAAGAGTCGGTCCGGGGGGCGGAGGGGCGGATCAGGGAGAACCGGGGGGCCGTCGCCGGTCTGGAGGGGGAGAACCACCGCCTGGAGGGGCGGGACGAGACGCTGCGGAACGAGCTGCGGGAACTGACGGACACCATCGTGGAGAGGCTGGACCGGGGACTCAGGGAATCGGGCTACTCCCACCACGAACGGGCCCGGGTCGAGGAGGAGCTGGCCACGCTGACCGAGTCCCTGCGGATCCATCTGGAGGGGAGGACCGCCCTCTTCCGGGACGCGGCGTCCGTTTCTGCCGGCTCCGAGGCGGAGCTTCGCCGGGTTCTGGAATCCGCGGGGGCGGCCTTCCGGGAGATCCTCGAGCGTTTCGGTCTTTTCACGGAGCTTCTGGAAAAGTATAAAAGCGCCACCCCCGCCTTCATCGACGAGTTCCTGGCCCCCCAGGGCATCATCACCCGGAAGCGGGAGATGGACGAGGAGATCATCCGGGTCCACGCCACGATCCGGGAGAACCGGGAGAAGATCCAGGCTCTCCGGACGGAAAACACCGCCCTGAGTCAGAAGATCGACGAGTACCGGCGCACCCTGGAGGAGCTCCGCCTCAACCGGGTGCGTCTGAAGACCCAGGCCTCGGGGGTGGAGGACGCCATCGCCATGCTGCTCCGGGAAGGGGCGGACCAGGAGAGGATCCTGAAAGAAACCTCCGAGGACATCCTGCGGGGACGGGAGAGGATCGGGGAGATCGGCCGCCGGAAGGCGGAGCTGGCGGAGAAGAGGACGGGCCTGGTGGAGAGCGAGAAGGCCATCCGGAAAGAACTCTCGGGGCTGGAGGCCTCCATCTCCGAGGGGAACAGGGAGTTCGCCGCCAAGGAGAAGAAGCTCAAGCAGCAGATGGAGGAGCTGGGAAAGATACAGGGCGCCGTGGAGAAAACCCAGATGGAGCTGGTGGAGATCTCCACGGAGATCCGCAACATCTACGACAACTTCCGGGAGCGCCACTCCCGGGAGCTGACGGAGTTCGAGCCCCGGATCTACGAAATCTCCACTCCCGGAAAGGACCTGCGGGAGCGCCTCGGGGAGCTGCGGGAGGAGCAGAAAAAGCTGGGGGCCGTCAACCTGATGGCCCCGGAGGAGTACGCCGAGGTCAAGGAGCGCTACGAGTTCCTGACGGGCCAGCTGGCGGACCTGAAAAAAGCCCGGGAGGATCTGGAGAAGGTGACCCGGGAGATCCGGGTGGAATCGGCGGAGCTTTTTCTGGCCACCTACGAGAAGATCCGGAAAAACTTTCATCTCATGTTCCGCCGCCTTTTCGGGGGGGGCAGGGGGGAACTGCGGCTCACCGACCCGGACAAGGTCCTGGAGTCGGGGGTGGAGATACTGGCCCAGCCGCCGGGCAAGAAGCTGGAGAACATCGCCCTCCTCTCCGGGGGCGAGAGGTCCCTGACGGCGGTGGCCCTTCTGTTCGCCACCTACATGGTGCGGCCCTCGCCGTTCTACCTTCTCGACGAAATCGATGCGGCCCTGGACGAGGGCAACGTCAACCGTTTCGTCAACATGCTGATGGAGTTCGGGAATTCCTCCCAGTTCATCATCATCACCCACAACAAGAAAACCGTCGCCGGTGCGAAGACCCTTCTGGGTGTCACAATGGAAGAGTCGGGGGTGTCGAAGATCGTGTCGATCCGCCTGGACGCGAAGCCGGAGAAGGAAGATGATTGAAATCCCCAGAACCCCGCCGGGGTTGAAGAAGGGCTTCCTCATCGGTCTGGCGGCGGGGGCGGCGGTGTTCCTGGTTGTTCTGGCGACGCTGTCCGTCATCGGGCCTTCCCGGCGGGAAAAACCCCGGCCCGACCTTCCTTCCCTGGATTCCCGGGAACCGGGGAGCCTTTCCCTCTACGATTTCGCCCTTCCCGACGGCATCGAGACGTTTCTCGCCCCGGAGCCCTCCCGTTTCCGGGGGCCCCGGACGAGCTGGAGCCCCGAGGAGGTGGAAAAATTCTGGGTCGATCCCCGGGAGGCGGCCACGGGCTACCTGTCGGAAAAAAACCGGAAGAAGCTGGACGAGATATTCCGCGGCGTTCCCTGAAGGGGAGGTGGGCCATGACAAAAAAGATTTGGGGGGCGGACGTCCGCCGCGCCGGATCGGTGATCCTCCTGGCGGTTCTGCTTCTGTCCCGCTGCGCCACGAAGGCCTCCGCCCCGGGAGGGGAGGCTGCCCCGCCTCCCTCCGCCCGGGAGCTTCCCGGAGAGTCCGGGCCGCACCGCGACGAGGCCGCCCCGCCCGCCGGCCTGGAGACCTCCCGGGCGGACCGGGAAGGCGCTTCCGATGCGCAGAGGCCTTCGTCCCCGCCTGCGCCAGAGGCTCCCCGGCCGCCCGCCGAGGCGGGTCCTTCCACTCCTCCACGGGAAGCTCAGACCGGCCGGCCCTCCCCCCCGGGCGGGGCCGCACCGACGGGCCCGTCTGGCGGCCCCGCGCCGGCGGCCGGGGCCCTTGCCGGGCCGCGCCCGGGGCAGACGGAAACACCGGCGGCCCGGTCCGATGCCGCACCGGCGGCCGGGGCTCTTGCCGGGCCGCGCCCGGGGCAGACGGAAACACCGACGGGCCCGTCTGACGGCCCCGCGCCGGCGGCCGGAGCCCTTGCCGGGCCGCGCCCGGGGCAGACGGAAACACCGGCGGCCCGGTCCGATGCCGCACCGGCGCCGTCCACCGCGCCCGCTCCGGATCGGGAAGCCCCGGGGACTGGACAGGCAGCTTCCGGAGTCCCGCCCCCCCGGGACCGGGAAGCGCCCCGAGTCAACGCTCCGTCGGCGCCCCCGCCGGTCCGTCCACCCTCCAGAAGCCCCGACGCGGCCTCCGCACCGGCCCCAGGGGGTGCGGCGCCCCAGGGGCCGACGACGCCTCCCCCGGCGACCCGGCAGACGGCAAAGCCGCCGGCCGCCCCGGCGCCCGCGATAACCCGAACCCCGCAGGCGGCCGCTCCAGCCGGAACGGCGGGGCCCGCCCCTCCGGCGGCGTCACAGCCCGCGCCCCGGGCGGCGGCGCCTGAAGCTGCCGCGGCGGTCCCGCCAGTTCCCGCTCCTTCGGTGACGAGCCCCTCCGCTGCCGTC
>JAKQWJ010000326.1 GCA_029562045.1 Spirochaetota bacterium
TACCAACTTTGCCGCGGACCTCACCATCATGGAGGAGGGGCACGAGCTGATCCACCGCCTGGAGACCGGAGGCAGGCTGCCCATGATCACCTCCTGCAGCCCGGGGTGGATCAAATTCATCGAACATTTCTATCCCGAGTCTCTGGGGCACCTCTCCACCTGCAAATCCCCCCAGCAGATGTTCGGATCGGTGGCCAAGACCTATTTCGCCGAGAAAGCCGGGATCGATCCCCGGAACATCGTGGTGGTATCCATCATGCCCTGCACCGCCAAGAAGTACGAGGCCCGGCGGGAGGAGATGACCGGGGCCTTCGACTACTGGAAGGACCGTCTGCACCTGCTGGATCGGGAGCGCTTCTACGATGTGGACTTCTCCCTGTCCACCCGGGAACTGGCCCGGATGCTGAAGCAGGCGGGAATCAGATTCGAAACGCTTCCGGATGAAAACTTCGACGACCCGCTGGGGGAGAGCACCGGGGCGGCGGTCATCTTCGGGGCCACCGGGGGTGTCATGGAGGCCGCCCTCAGGACCGCCTACGAGGTGGTCACCCGGAAGACCCTCCCCAGCCTGGACCTGACGGCGGTTCGGGGGATGGACGGGGTGAAGGCCGCGGACATAGACCTGAACGGCACGGTTCTGAAGGTGGCGGTGGCCCACACCTTGAAGAACGCCCGGGTCCTGCTGGAGGAGATCAAGGCCGGCACATCGCCCTACGCCTTCATCGAGGTCATGACCTGTCCCGGGGGCTGCCTCGGGGGGGGAGGACAGCCCATCCCGACGAACTCGGAGATCCGCAAAAGACGGGCCGAATCGATCTACCGGGAAGACATGGGAAAGGGGATCCGCAAATCCCACGAGAACCCCGCCATCATGCGGCTCTACAAGGACTTTCTCGGCGAGCCCCTGGGGCGGAAATCCCACAACCTGCTGCACACCGCCTACACCCCCCGGGGGGTGTACTGAGATTCCGGCGGGCGGCGGACCCTTCCGCCGCCCGGCTCATTCCCCCGTTCCCTTCGTCCGCCGCAGTCCTTTCCATAAAAGGTAGGCGGCGAAGAGGACTCCCAACCCCACAAAAACCCAGGTGAGTTCGTCGTAATATCTTTCCAGGACCTCTTTCCGGCTGTACAGATGAAAACCCAGCAGGGCGAGGATGACATTCCAGATGCCGGAGCCCAGAAGGGTGAACAGCAGAAAATCCCGCATCCTCATTCCCGCCAGCCCCGCGGGCAGCGAGATGAGCTGCCGGATGGCGGGAATGAGCCGCCCGATGAGGGTCGAGACCTTCCCGTACCTCAGGAAAAACGCCTCCGCCTTCTCCAGGGCCCCCCGGTCGATGAGGAGGAAACGGGCCGCCCGGGTATCGGCGAACCGGTACAGGAGACTTCTCCCCAGATGCCGGGCGAGCCAGTAGTTGACCAGCGCCCCCAGGATGCTCCCCAGTATCCCTGCAAGGACCACCCCCGCCAGGGACAGTTCCCCCTGGGCGGCCTTCCAGGCCGCGGGGGGCACCACGATCTCCGATGGGAAGGGTATGAAGGAGCTTTCGATGGTCATCAGCAGCAGGACCATGCCGTAACCGATGTGGGTCATGTAATAATCGATGAGTCCCGAAAAAAGGCTCCGCACCATGGGAAAGGTTATAGAGTCTCGCCGGAGTTTTGACAATCCGCGAAAGGGTCGGTCCGGAGGGGGCGGCAAACTTGATGTATTTCCGCCGTTACGTTAAGATCGCCCCATGCGCACCCTCAGAAGCAAATTGCTGCTGTACATCCTCAGCGCCGTCTTCATCCTGGTTTCCTCCTCCTACGCCTATCTCGTCTATCTGGCCAATTCCGCCCTCACCGATTACGCCTATCGGAACAGCGAAGCCGCCGCCCGGCGTTATGCCGGTGAGGCGGAAAAAAAGCTGCACTCCGCCACGGACATGGTGACGGGCCTGGCCAGGAGCGTGGAGGCGCTGAAACACTCAGGTCTGACCGACAGGCGGATCCTCCGAGATCTTTTTCTGGGGCAGATGGAGGCCCACCCCTGGATCCTCACCCTGTGGCTCATGTTCGAACCCAATCACTGGGACGGCCGGGACGGGGACGACAAGTTCATACCCTTCGTTTACCGCGCCGCGGAGGGACCCGTCTGGGACCCCGCGAACGACGACACGGTCTACGAGGACGATTATAAAGGTGATTACTTTCGGATTCCCAAGGAACGGGATTCCCTTGTCATTCTGGACCCCTACTCCGACGACGCGGGTTCGGGGGAAAAAACCCTCATGACCTCGGTCTGCGTTCCGGTTAAGACCGCCGACGGCGCCTTCCTGGGCGTTCTGGGAATCGACATGGCCCTGGACTCCTTCGTGGACCTCCTGGGGGGGTTTTCCCTTTTCGACTCGGGCTACGGCGCCATCATTTCCCACAATGGAACCATGGTGGCCCACCCCGACCCGTCCCTGATAGGGACCTCGGTTCTTGACGTGGAAACCCCGGAAGGGATCGACGCTTTTCGGGCCGTCGTGGATGCGGGAACCCCGCGATCCCTCACCACCTACTCGAAAGTGCGAAAAGAGAACGTCCACCGGAATCTCGTTCCCATCGACGCCGCGGGCATTCGGTGGGTCTTCACCAGCACCGTTCCCACCCGGGAACTCTTAGGAAAGCCCCGCCAGGTCATCTTCGCCATCATCCTGTCCGCGGCGGCGATTCTCCTCATTTCGACCCTGGTGGTCACCCGGATCGCCTTCGGCATCACCCGGCCCATCGGGGACATCACCCGGGCGTTGGAGGAGATTTCCACCGGAGACTTCACCCGGGCGGTGCGGGTGGCATCGAACGACGAAATAGGCCTCCTGGGGAAGGGCTTCAACGATCTGACCTCCCGGCTCCGGGGGACGATGATCCGCATCCAGGAATCCGACGCCCGGCTGGCGGAAATTGGAAAAAGCCTGGCCCTGGAGATGGAGACCACATCAGGGTCCATTTCCCGGGTCACCCGGAACATCCATGTCATCAGGGAGAAGATCCTGGAGCAGGCCTCGGGGGTGCGGGAGACGTCCACGGGGGTCGGCCAGGTGGCGAAAAACATCGCCCGGCTGGATTCGCTCATCGAAGAGCAGGCCGCGGGGATCACCGAGTCCTCCGCCTCCATCGAGGAGATGGTGGCTAATATCCGGTCCGTCACCGGCAACATCGAAAAGATGGGCGGGAACTTTTCGGAGCTTCTGAAGACGGCGGAGGAAGGCAAGAGCCGCCTCCATCTGGCAAACCAGCGGGTCGCACAAATCTCCCGGCAATCCCAGGGGCTGCAGGAAACGAACTCCGTCATATCGCACATCGCCTCCCAGACCAATCTATTGTCCATGAACGCCGCCATCGAAGCCGCCCACGCCGGGGAGTACGGCCGGGGCTTCGCCGTGGTGGCCGACGAGATCCGGAAACTGGCCGAATCCGCGTCGGAGCAATCAAAAAACACCGCCCGGGAACTGAAGTCCGTAAAGGAATCCATCGATCTGGTGGTGGAATCCACGGAGGAGACGGTGAAAACCTTCGACGGAATTTTCTCCCGGATCCAGGAGGTGGACCTCCTGATAGGCGAGATAAAGGCCGCCATGACCGAGCAGAGTTCCGGCAGCCGCCAGGTCCTGGAGGCCCTGGTGCATATCAACGCCGGGACCTCGGAGATCCGAAGCGGAGCCGGAGAGATGAAAACCGCCGGAGAGATGATCCATGCCGAGGCCCTGGGCCTCTCCCGGATAACCGCGGAGGTGGAAAACGGCATCGACGAAATCGGCGCCGAGGCGCGGAAAATCACCTCCTCCGTTCAGGACGTGTCCCGCCTGGCGGAGGACAATAAAAAACAGATTTTCGCGGTGAACACGGAGCTGCGGAAGTTCCGGGTCTGAAGCCCGGGAAGATCCCCGGGCGGCCCGGGGACCTTCCCGGGCCGCCCGGCCTGCTTCGCAGTGTCGGCGCCCCGGATGTCCGGGGCGCCCCGCGTCCCGCCCCATGGCGGAGGCGGGCGCGCCCTGCCGCGGGAAGAGCCCCTACTTCTGCAGGGTGCCTTTCCGGATCTTTTCCGCCTCCCCGGGGCCGACGATCTTTTCGATCAGCGCCAGGGCGAACTCCGCCGCCGTGCCGGGGCCCCGGGAGGTGATCAGGTTGCCGTCCACCACCACCCTGTCGGGGGAAAACACGGCGTCCCGCACCTCTTTTTCGAAGCCCGGGTAGCAGGTGAAACGCCGGCCCCGGAGGAGCCCGTGGGCTCCCAGCACCACCGCCGGAGCGGCGCAGATGGCCGCGACGATTTTTCCTCCCTCCAGGGCCCTGCGGACCAGGTCCACGGCGGCGGCGGAATCGGCGATGTTCCGCGCCCCCGGCATCCCTCCCGGCAGAACGACCCCGTCCATATCCCCGGAGAGCCTGCCCAGCTCCACATCGGCGGATATGGTCACCCCGTGGGACCCGGTTGCCGTTTTTCCCGCCACCCCGACGGCCAGGACCTCGACCCCGGCGCGGCGCAGAAAATCGATGGGGGTGACGGCCTCGACTTCCTCGAAACCGTCGGCCAAAAGAACGGCGATCTTTTTCATGTATTCATTGTAGATTCCGCCGCCCCTTTCTACAAGGGCCGGTCGGGGTCGATGCGGTACTCCCGGATCTTGTTGTGCAGGGTGCGGCGGGAGATACCCAGGTCTTCGGCGGCCAGGGTGCGGTTTCCCTTCCGCCGCTTCAAGGCCTCCACCACGGCGAAGCGTTCCAGGTCCTTGACGGTCCCCCCCACGGGCGGCCCGGAGACCGCGGCAAGGTCCGCCGCCGGCGGGTCCGGAGGCGAAGCGGCGACTCCCATGTCCACGGGCCGGATCTCCCGGCCCTCGGCGAGGATGCAGCCCCGTTCGATCATGTTTTCCAGCTCCCGGACATTGCCGGGGAAGCGGTAGGCCCGCAGGGCCGCGACGGCCTCCGGGGACAGGGCCCTCGGCCCCACGGCGGTTTCCCGGGCGTATTTTTCCACGAAGAAGGCGGCCAGCGGAAGAACGTCCTCGGGTCTTTCCCGCAGGGGCGGAATATGGATGCGGATGACGTTGAGCCGGTAAAACAGGTCCTCCCGGAACCGCCCCTCCCTGACCCTTGTTTCCAGGTCCCGGTTCGTGGCGGCGACGATCCGCGCGTCGATGGGAATCCCCGCGCCGGCGCCGCCGAGCCGCCGGACCCTCTTCTCCTGCAGCACCCGCAGCAGCTTCACCTGCAGGTGGGCGGGCATGTCGCCGATCTCGTCGAGAAACAGGGTGCCCCCGGCGGCTGTCTCGAAGAGCCCCTCCTTTCGCCTGTCGGCCCCGGTGAAGGCCCCCTTCTCGAAGCCGAAAAGCTCGCTCTCCAGCAGGCTGTCCGGTATCCCCCCCAGGTTGATGGCCACGAAGGGGCCGCTTTTCCGGAGGGACCGCCGATGAATGGCCTGGGCCACCACCTCCTTGCCTGTCCCGCTCTCCCCGGTGATCAGCACCGTGGTGGGAGTCGCCGCCACCCGGCCCACCAGGTCCCGGATTTTCCGCATCGCCGGGCTTTCCCCGAGAAAATCCTCGTCAGGGTCCGCCGGCCGGGAGCTTCGGCGCAGCCGGGTCTCCTCACCGATGCGGAGGAGCCGCAGCACCAGCTCCTCGGGGTCGAAGGGCTTCACCAGATAGTCCCGGGCCCCCAGCTTCATGGCGCCCACGGCGTCCCGCACCTCCCCGTAGGCGGACATCATGATGGCCGGAACCGCCGGGCCCTCCGCCGCCAGCCAGGCCAGAAGCTCCAGCCCCGTCATCCCCGGCATCCGCAGGTCCATGACGACGGCGTCGAAGACATCCTCCTCCAGAAGCCGTTTTCCCGCCAGACCGTCCTCCGCAGTCCTGCTTTCGATGTTTTCCAGCCGGAGATACTCGGCGATGGAATCCCGGATGTTCTTTTCGTCGTCGACGATGAGCACCTTCATGGCGAAGCCGCCCCCGGCAGCGTCACCACCGCCTCCGTCCCTCCGCCGTCCCGGGAAAGGAGGCGCAGACTGCCTCCCGCCGCCTCGACAAAGCGCCGGGAAACCGCCAGGCCGATCCCGGACCCCCGGGTCTTGGTCGTAAAGAAGGGATCGAAGATCCGTTCCGCGGCCCCGTCAGGCAGACCCTTCCCCCGGTCGAGGATGCGGACCACCGCGGTGCTTTTTGACGACTTCACCTCCACCTCCACCCCGCTTTTTCCGGGCCGGGGAGGCCCGCTTTCTTCCATGCTCTCCACCGCATTTTTCAGCAGGTTTTCCAGAACCGTCCGCAGAAGCTGCGGATCGAACAGGGCCCCCACCGGGACATCCGGAGGGGTGTAGCCGATGGGAAAGGAGAACCTCTTCAGCATATCCCCCACAAAGGATCCCAGATCGACGGGCCGGGGCTCCCCCCGGGGGTTGCGGAGAAACTCCCCCACCCGATCCACCAGATGGGTCAGCCTGTCGGTTTCCTCCTCGATGATCTCGAGGTTTTTGCGGTGCTCTTCCGGGGCGGTCCGCCGCAGCGTTGCGGTCTGGATTTTGATCGCCCCCAGGGGGTTCTTGATTTCGTGGGTCAGGGTCCGGGCCGCCTCGCCCAGACCCACGAGCCGGCGGGCTCTCTCTTCCCGCTGCCGGTACCCCCGGTTTTTCCGGTACATCCGGGAAACCGCGAAAAGGGCCGCCACCAGGGCGGCGGGGACGATGTACAGACCGAAACGCAGCGGGACCTGCCGGCGGCTCCACTCGTTCACGTCGATCTCCAGATACAGCCACCGCGCCGGGTCCACCGCCGGCAAAAGGCCCCGCTCCATAGGGAAACCGTCCCTGCCGGCCCGGGGACGATGCATCATTCTCCCCATGCCCCGGGGGCCCGCCTGCGGAAAGCCGACAAGGCGGACCAGGGCCAGACTCCGGCCGGTCAGCCTGAACTCCGGATACCCCCTGCCCCTTTCCCGGGGGGAAAGGACCTCCGGAGCCGTGCCCATCCGGAAGGCCGCGGGCCCGGCGGCGGGGTAGACGCCGAATCCCAGGATGTCGGGCCTCAGGGACTGGAGGCTTTCGGTGTCCCCGGTGGCCACCAGCTCCAGAAGATCCAGGGCCAGCCGCTCCGCCTCGAACTCCAAAGTCCGGCGGTTGTGCTCGCTTTCCCGATTCAGCGAAAAGTAGGTCGTGAATATCAGGGCGAGAAAAACAGGAATCACCACGGCGAAAAAGAGAAGGTCCTCTTTTATCTTTTCGATCCCCATGGGAATAACTTACACCGGAATAAAAAAAGGGGCCAGCGCGACGAGCCGCGCCGACCCCCCTTCCCGCAGACTGTTTACCAGCCCTGTCCGCCGGGGCCCGTCCTCCGTCCCCGGTCGGGTCCGTCCATCCAGCGTCCCTGGCCGGGCCGCCCATAACCCCGGTCGTCCCAGCGGCCGCCCCCCCGATGATGGGGCATTCCGCCCCGGCCGTAGTACCTGTTTGCGGAAAGATCGTAGGTCTTTCCGTCGATGGTGATCTTCTCCGCCAGCACATGGTCGAGATTGGGCCGCAGGGCGCGGGGACCGGGCTGGACCTTGTAGCCTTCCACGGTCATCTTGAGCCCCGGCTTGGCCGCTCTGGCCTGCCGCATCATGCCGGGGGCCATCACCGCCCAGGCCTTCCCTCCCACATTCAGCTCCGGATACCCGTCGGTGAACTGAAGGGTCCCCGTCAGGGTGACCTTTTCCCGGTTCTCGATGAAGGGGTCCTCCTGGGCCCCCGCCGCGTAAAGACCCGCCGCCAGAACGGCGAAAATCGCAAGAACAAGAAGTTTCTTTTTCATGGTTTCCTCCATGGTTTCTTTCTCCCCATGCTTTATATAAAGCAAATGGTGTGCCATCTTCTTCCGAAACCCCGAAACAGATCATAAAAACCTGTTTAATCATTACAATTAAAAGAGTTGCTTCATTTTTCCCCATGAGGAAACGGGCGCGCCGTCCGCCGTTCAGAGGCGCCGATCCGGATCGGCTGGGAAAATATTTCCGCCGGTGGCGGACGTGGGTAATTATTTCTCATTTTCCCGCTTCCCGAATACGGCCCGCATGACTCCTCCCCGCCGCCCCCCGGCCTTTTCACCCTCCCCTCAATCCGATACACTGGGGAGGTGAAGCTCGCCATCGTGGACGCGGGGCTCCTGGAATACGGGAAGGCCCTGGAATACCAGAAGGAAATCCGGACGGCGCGCCTGGCAGGCCTTTGCCCCGACACGCTGATCCTCCTGGAGCACCCCCCGGTGATAACCCTGGGCCGCCGCGGGGGGACGCAGGACGTTCTCATCTCCCCGGAGGCGGCCTCCCGGGCGGGGGTCCAGGTGTTTCCCATCGACCGGGGGGGCGAGGCCACCTACCACGGCCCGGGGCAGCTGGTGGGTTACCTGATTTTCGATCTCGCCGTCGCCGGGGGGAGCGTCAAGCGGTTCGTGCACCTCCTGGAAGAGGCCCTGATCCGGACGCTGGAGAGGGGCTGGGGAATCCGGGCCGGACGCAGCGCGGAGCACCGGGGCGTCTGGGTGGGGGACGAGAAGATCGCCGCCCTGGGTCTCTCGGTTTCCCGCAGGGTCACCATGCACGGCTTCGCCCTCAACGTGACCACCAACCTGGATCATTTCCGCTGGATCGTGCCCTGCGGCATCCGCGACAGGGGGGTGACCTCCCTGGCGCGCCTCACCGGAGGGCCGGTGTCCATGGACACGGTGAAGGACGAGGTGGCCCGGGAAATCATCGCCGTCTACGGGTTCGATCCCGATCCCGAAAGGAAAACCCATGCCGGATAAAACCGTCCTCCGCCCCGGAAGCGGCGCCCCCATCCTCCGCAAACCGGACTGGCTCAAGCTGCGGGTCCGCTGCGGCGCCAATCTGAGCGCCGTCAACGAAATCCTGGAACGCCACGCCCTGAACACGGTCTGCACGGAGGCGAACTGCCCCAACAGGATGGAGTGCTACAACAAGCGCACCGCCACCTTCATGATCCTGGGCGCGATCTGCACCCGGAACTGCGCCTTCTGCAATGTCACTCCCGGCCGGCCCGAAAACCTCGACCCGGACGAACCCCGCCGGCTCGCCCTGGCGGCGAAGGAAATGGGTCTCCGGTATGTGGTCGTCACCTCCGTCACCCGGGACGACCTTCCCGACGGCGGATCCGGCCACTTCGCCGCGGTCATCCGGGAGCTGAAGGCCCGGATCCCCGGGGTGATGGTGGAAGTCCTGATTCCCGATTTCCAGGGCGACGGGGAAGCCCTCCGTCGGGTCGTCCAGGCGGAGCCGGACGTCCTGAACCACAACCTTGAGACCGTTCCCCGGCTGTACCGGGACGTGCGGCCCCGGGCGGTGTACCACCGGTCGCTGAAGCTGCTGGAGCGGGCGAAGGCCTTTTCCCTCCCGGCCCCGGCGGAGGAGACCCGGCCTTCCCCGGCGATCGCCCCTTCCATCTCCCCGGCGGAGCGGGAGGACGGGAGCCCCTCCGGAACCCTCGGGCGGCTGCAAACCAAGTCCGGCATCATGGTGGGCCTGGGGGAAACCACCGAAGAAGTCCATGAGGTCCTCCGGGATTTACGGAAGGCGGACTGCGACTTCCTCACCATCGGCCAGTACCTGGCGCCGTCGAAGGAGCATTACCCGGTGGCGGAATACGTGGATCCCGCTGTCTTCGCCGGATACCGCCGCTACGCCCTGAGCCTGGGCTTCCGGGGCGTCGCCGCGGCCCCCTTCGTCCGCAGTTCATACAACGCCGCGGAGATGACGGGCCGCAACGCGGAATCCGGGGGCTGCCGGGACGTGTGATCGGTCCCGGCGCGGGAGAGGTTGCCCCCCTTTCCGCGCCGACCCCCCGCCGACCCCCTACAACGCCGCCTGCTCCGTCCCGACCCTGCGCAGGGCCGCCAGACGCTCCGCTGTGGTGGGGTGGGAATAGTGGTAGAAGCTGTACCAGGGGTGGGGGCTCAGGTTGGTCAGGTTGTCCCGGCCCAGGGTCAGGAGGGCCTCTCCCAGGGCCGCGCCGCAACCCGCCCGGGCGGCGTAGGCGTCCGCCTCGTATTCATGGGCCCGGGAGAATGAGGACAGGAGGGGGTTCAGAAAAAAGGTGAAGGGGCCGGAGCAGAAGCTCAGGATCACCAGAAGCGCCGGATCGCCCGGCCCGGAGAACCCGAAAGCGGTGTAGAGGGGCGGCCAGTTCCGGGCGGCGGCCAGAACGGCGAAGGCCGCCAGCATAAGCGCCAGGGAGAGGCCCAGCATGCGGTGCAGGTGCCTCTTTTTTTCGTGGCCGATCTCGTGAGCCAGGACCGCCGCCACCCCCTCCTCGGGCAGGGAACTCAGCAGCGTGTCGAACAGGACGATCCTCTTCGCCGCCCCCAGACCGGTGAAATATGCGTTGGAATGCCGGGACCGACGGGACCCGTCCATGACGAAGATACCCCGGGTCTTGAACTCCAGAAGCCCCGCCAGGCGGAGAATCTTCTCCTTCAGGCTCCCCTCCGGCAGAGGGGTGAAGGTGTTGAACAGCGGGGCCACCACCAGGGGGTACAGCAGGGTCATCACCAGCTGAAAGGCGGCGGTGAAGAGAAAGGCATACACCCACCAGAGCCCACCGGCGGCGTCCATGAAAAGAAACAGGACCCAGAGGAGCGGAAAGCCCAGAACCCCGGAGATCAGCAGCCCCTTCACCAGATCCGCGGCGAAAAGCCGGGGCGTCATTTTGTTGAAACCGTGCCTCTCTTCGATGACGAACTGGGAGTACAAGGCGAAAGGAAGAGACAGCAGTCTGAAGATCAGGGATATCAGGGCGATGTACAGGATCCCCCGGAGGCGGGGGTTCAGGGACGGGGCGTCGACCAGATCCCGGATTCTTCCCAAAGCGCCGGAAAGGACCATGAAAAGAACGAAGGCGGAAGAGACAAGTCCGGCGATGAGGGAAAAACTTCCCCGGTCCCGGGTGTAGGAGGCGGAACGCTTCCAGGTCCCTTCGTCCACCAGCCCGGCAAAGGTCTCCGGGACCCGGGAGGAGTTGACCCGGACATGCCTCAGGTTGAGGAGGGAGATCAGGGACTCCCACCCGGTTTGCAGAAAAAAGAAGACCACATAGAGGGCTCTCAGACTTTCGGCTTTCATGGCGGGTCCAAGTTACTATGGAAGAGGGAAAGGAGCAACAAAAAAGGAGCGCGCCGTCGAGGCCGCTCCTCTGCACGAATAGCCTCTGCGGGTCCGGCCACGATGCGAAACCGCACCGGCCGCAGCGCCGGGCGGTCGCCTTACGCGCCCACCATCCCTTCGATCTGCCTCTTTCCACTGGCCAGGGCGGCCTTGCACTGCTTGCAGATCGCCACCTTTTTCTCGCCCGCGGCGACTTCGTAGACCACCTTGACCCCGGTCCTCTTGCAGACCGGGCACTCTCCGCGGCCTCTATTGAGCTGGGTGCGGATCCCCGCCCCCCTGTGGGCTTTCGACATGCATCGTCCTCCAATCAGATGGGTGATACTACGAAAAAGACGGCCTTTCGTCAAGCCGCCTCTCCGCCCGGCCGCGGTCCCTGCCTGCATGGGGTCCTCAGGCGAAGCCGTCGGGTCGGTGCGCCCCCACCGGGCCGGGTCAAACCCGGATGGGATACTCCCCGAAGTCCCGCACCGCCCGGCGCATGGCCCGGTAGTTCTCCAGCTTCGAACCCGGCTGCAGCACGTTGCTGGTGGTCACCACCAGCCCGCCCCCCCGGGCGGCGCCGCTTATGGCGGCCCGGATTTCCTCCCGGACCTGTTCCGGAGTCCCCTCGATGAGGGTGTCGCAGTTGGCCCCGCCGAAAAAACAGAGCCTTCCCCCATAAGCCTGTTTCAGCTTTCCCAGATCCATCCCGATATTGGTCTGGATCCCGTGCCAGGCGTCCACTC
>JAKQWJ010000338.1 GCA_029562045.1 Spirochaetota bacterium
GGAGCAGGAAGAAGGACACGGCGGACCAGACCGCCGAGACCAGGAGCCCCAGCGCCAGGCCCAGGCTCACCCGGCCGAAGGCGGCGATGGAGTTGAAGACGTTGCCCGCCACCGACAGGGCGATCAGCGCCGCCACCGGGGAGAAGTCCAGGGTCCCCACCATCAGAAAGGGAAAACGGCGGAACCAGTTGAGGTAGGGGTCGGTGAGCCGGGCCAGCGGGCCGGTGGATAGGTTGCGGCTGTAGGGTCCCTGGAGCCAGGAGCCGATGACCCGGAAAATGATCAGCAGCGTGTAGACCGACACGGCCCCGCTGAGAAACTTCATGACTGTGTTCAGCATCCCCAAGCCTCCTACTGTTTCCACACGTCCCGGACCCAGGGGAAGTCCCGGATCCGATCGAGGACCTCCTCCTGGGGGGAGATCATGATCTGCGGCGACGCCTTGACGATTCTGGACGCCCCCTCCGGCTCGTCCGGGGAGCCCAGATGCAGAAAGACCGCGCAGGACCCGGGATGATCCACCAGGGCCGATCGGAGGAGGTAAAAATCCTCCTCCCGCCGCATCTCCTCCCCCAGCCGGATGTGGATCTCCGTGGCGTCCTCCCCCTCCAGCAGGTCCGGGTCCCGGAAATCGTCCACCAGGATTTTCGGGTCCCCCCGGGACAGGTCCATCTTTCCCACCACGCCCAGGACGGAGTCCTCCGCGAGCCGCCCCTGGTGCTTCTCGTACACCCCGGAGAAGATCACCAGCTCGATGGACCCCAGATAATCCTCCAGCATGGCGAAGGCCATTTTCTTCCCCTGCCTGGTGAGGATAACCCGCAGGCTCCGGATCATCCCCAGGAGGTTGTAGCTCTTCTCCGCCACCGCCCGATCCGGGTGGTCGAGCCTCAGGGTGACGCTCTTCTTCCAGACTTCCCGGTACCGGTCCAGGGGATGGCCGGAGAAGTAGAAGCCCAGAATCTCCTTCTCCAGCCGCAGCCGCTCCCGGTCGGGCCAGTCCGGAAGCTCCTCGATGGGGGGCTCCCGGAATTCCTCCTCCCCGCAGGAATCGAAGAGGGAGGCCTGGCCGAACTGGCGGCTTTCCTTTTTCCCGGCGGCGAACTCCACCGCCCGGTCGATGGCCCCGAACAGGGCCGCCCGGTTTGGGTGGATCGAATCGAAGAGGCCGCACTGGATCCCCGTTTCCAGAACCTTCCTGTTGATGGTTTTCAGGTCCACCCGGTCCAGAAAGTCGTGGAGGGAGATGAAGGGGCCCCCGGCTCCCCGAGCCTGCAGGATCTCGTCCACCGCGGCGGCCCCCATGTTCTTGATCCCCATGAGGCCGTAGAGGATCTTCCCGTCCAGAACGGTGAAGTACTTTTCCGACCCGTTGATGTCCGGCGGCAGGATGGGGATGCCCATCTCCCGGGCCTCGCCGATATACTCCGCCAGCTTGTCCGTGTTGGTGATTTCGTTGGTGAGGTTCGCCGCCATGAACTCCGCGGGGTGGTTGGCCTTGAGGAAAGCGGTCTTGTAGGCCAGGACCGAGTAGGCGGCGGCGTGGGATTTGTTGAAACCGTAGCCCGCGAAGGGGACCAGGAGTTCGAAAATCTCGTCCGCCTTTTTCGGCGGGTGGCCCCTGGCCGCCGCCCCCTTCAGGAATATCTCCTTCTGCTTCTCCATCTCCTCGGGTTTCTTCTTTCCCATGGCCCGTCGCAGGATGTCCGCCTGCCCCAGGGAGTAGCCCCCCACGATCCGGGCTATCTCCATGACCTGCTCCTGGTAGACGATGACGCCATAGGTTTCCCGGAGAACGGACTCCAGCTCCGGCAGGGGGAGCCGAATGGGGGAGCGGCCCCACTTGGAGTCGACGAACTGGTCGATGAACTGCATCGGCCCCGGCCGGTACAGGGCGTTCAGGGCGATGAGGTCCTCGATGCTGCCGGGTTTGGCCTTGCGCAGCACTCCCTGCATGCCCTGGCTTTCGAACTGGAAGACGCAGGCGCTTCTTCCCTCCCCCAGGAGCTGGAAGGTCCGGGCGTCATCCTCCGGAATCTTCTCGATGTCGAAGCCGGGCTCCCTCCGGCGGATCAGCGCCTCGGTGTTCCGGATCAGGGTCAGGGTCTTCAGTCCCAGGAAGTCCATCTTGACCAGGCCGCAGTCCTCCAGCTGTTCCATGGAGTACTGGGTGCTCAGGGCCCCGGTCCTGGAGTCCCGGTACAGGGGGACATAGTCGGTGAGGGCGGTCTTGCCGATGACGATCCCCGCGGCGTGGGTGGAGGCGTGACGGGACAGGCCCTCCAGCCGCAGGCTGGTTTCCAGAAGCTCCTGGTAAACCCGGCCCTTCTCCTCCAGCTCCCGGAGCCGGGGCTCGGCCTTCATCGCCGTCTCCAGCGTCACCTTGGGGCCGTCGGGCACCAGTTTCCCGATTTCGTTGGCCTCGGCGAAGGGGATGTCCAGAACCCGGGCCACATCCTTGATCACCGCCTTGGCCTTCAGGGTGCCGAAGGTGATGATCTGGCCCACCCGGTCCTTGCCGTACTTGTCGGTGACATAGTCGATGACCTCCTGCCGCCGTTCGAAGCAGAAGTCGATGTCGAAATCGGGCATGGAGATCCGTTCGGGGTTCAGGAACCGCTCGAAGAGCAGGTTGTATTTTATCGGGTCGATGTCGGTGATCCGGAGGCTGTAGGCCGCCAGGGACCCCGCCCCGGAGCCCCGGCCGGGCCCCACGGGGATGCCTCTCTCCCGGGCGAAGCGGATGAAGTCCCAGACGATGAGAAAGTAGCCGGTGTACCGCATGGAGGTGATGACATCCAGCTCGTAGTCCAGTCTTTTCCGCAGCTCCCCGGTGACCCGGGGATACCGGGACTCCAGTCCCTGCACGGCGATGTGGCGCAGGTACTCCTCCGGGGAGGGGAACTCCGGGGGGATCCGGTAGTCCGGCAGCAGGGGGCCCGGGAGGTCGATGCTGAGGCTGCATTTCTCCGCCACTTCCAGGGTCCGGGCAAGGGCTTCGGGGACCTCGGCGAAGATCCGGGCCATCTCCTCCGGGGTCTTCAGGTAAAACTCCTCCCCGGGGAAGCGCATCCGGTCCGCCTCGTTCTTCTTTTTCCCCGTGCCGATGCACAGGAGGATGTCGTGGGCGTTGGCGTCCTCCCGGTCGATGTAGTGCATGTCGTTGGTGGCGATTACCGGCAGGTCCAGCGTCCGGGACAGCTCCAGGATCCCCCGGTTGACCCGCCGCTGCTCCGGGATGCCGTGGTCCTGCAGTTCCAGGTAGAAATTGCCCCGGCCCAGGAGTTCGGCGTAGAAGCCGGCGCGCCGGGCCGCCTCCCCGGTCTGATTCTGCAGAAGGAGGCCGGGGATCTCGCCGGCCAGGCAGGCGCTGGATCCGATGAGGCCCTCCCGGTGCTCCCGGAGGATCTCGTCGTCGATCCGGGGCTTGTAGTAGAATCCTTCGGTGTAGCCCGCGGAGCAGAGCTTCATCAGATTGCGGTAGCCCCGGGCGTCCCGGGCCAGCAGCACCAGATGGTGGAACTTGTTTCCCGCCTCGGTGCCGCTCTTCACCAGCCGCGAACCGGGGGCCACGTAGACCTCGCAGCCGACGATGGGGTTTATCCCCCTGGCCCTGCAGGCGTGGTAGAACTTCAGGGCGCCGAACATGTTCCCGTGATCGGTCAGGGCCAGGTGCTTCATCCCCAGAGCTTCGGCCTTGGCGACCATCCCGTCTATGGGGGCCGCGCCGTCCAGCAGGCTGAAATCCGAATGATTGTGGAGGTGCACGAAATCCGGCATGGGGTGAATCTTACTATATGGGCCGTTCCGGATCAATCCGGGGGCAGATTGGACAGAAGGCGGCGGAGCACCGCCAGGCCCCGGCTGCGCAGGAAACCCGAGAGTCGGGTGCCGGATCCGGCGATGTCCTCGTCGAAGGTCTCCAGGAAGAGGGACACATCCCGGGGGGGGAGCGGGAGCCTGCGACCCACCAGCAGGTTTTCCAGGTCCCGGTTCCGGTAGATCGCCGGGGAGGCGGAGGCCACGGCGAAGCGCAGGTCCGCCAGGACTCTCCGCTGGACCCGGCCGACGAAGGCCAGGGAGAAGTAGTTGGAGTCCTCCACGAAGGGGGTTTCCCCGATGCGGCGGAAATGCTGGACATTCCAGGGCTGGAGGGGGATCCGGATCCGGGTCAGCACCTCCCCGGGCTGGATGAGGAGGGTCCCCGAGGCGTCCCGGGAGCTGGTCACCGGGACCCAGCGGGATGAGCCCAGACGGCGGAACTCCAGCTTGGCGTCCAGGATGTGCAGGGTGGGAAAGCCGGTCATGCTCCTCTCCGGGACGCAGACATTGCCCCCCAGGGTGGCCAGGCTCCGGATCCCCTGGGGCGCGATGGATTCCAGAGTCTCCCGCAGGATCCGGGGAAGCCGGGTCCTGGCCACGGTGAGGATCCTCTGGATGGAGGCGGCGGCGCCGATGTCGATGCGGCTCTCGGTGCGGCCGATGCGGCGCAGTTCGTCGATGCCCCGGAGGGACACCAGGGCCTCGGGGAGCCGGAACCGGCGGCTCCGCTGGCTCCGGAGAATCCAGGTTCCCCCGGAGAACAGCGCCGCCTCGGGTCTCTGCCGGCAGAGGATCAATAGCTCCATCATCGACGGCGGGTGGTGCACCTGGACCGGGGCTGAACTATCGGACATGGCTGCGCAGCCTCCTGTTGGCCCCCGCGGCCTTGACCCCCGCCACCAGGGTCGTGACGTCGGTGCAGCGGCACGAAACCCGGGACAGGGCCCGGCGGATCTGTTTTTCCGTGGGGTTGGGGAATCTCTTCAGCAGCATATGGGTGGTCAGGACCTTGGCGGGGCCGCAGGAGGGGCAGGGCGCGACCTCCTCCGCCAGAAAGGCGTGCTCGATGTCCCGGAAATCGGAGGTCTCCCGGAAGCCCTCGATGGTGACGACCCTCCCCTGGAAGACCGAAAAGACCGGGACCATGCAGGAGGGCACCAGTTCATCGTTCAGGATCACCAGGCAGAAACCGCAGTAGCCCTGGAGGCAGCCCTCCTTGGCCCCCAACAGGCCGAACTCTTCCCGCAGCAGATGCAGAAGCCGCCGGTCGGGGCCGCTTTCCACCAGGACCTGCCGGCCGTTCAGGGTGAAGGGGATCCTCATCGCGCCGCCTCCGGAGTCAGGTCCTCTTCCCGCAGCGATACCGGAATGTTCCGGATGTCCACCCCTACGGCCTGGCTCAGGGCGCCCACGAAGGCGGCGGGAAGGCTGTTCATGGCCAGCTCGCCGATGCCCTTCACCGGCCTCTTCCCTCCGGCTTCCAGAAAGGCTATCTCCGGGTTGGGAAGGTCCCGGGCGGGGGGCAGACGGTAGCCCAGGAACTGGTCCCGGGGGACCCGTCCCCGGCGGAAGGTCATGCGTTCGAAGAGGGCCCAGCCGAAGGCCTGGCTGATCCCCGTCTCCATGGCCCGCCGCGCCTCCTTTTCGTCCAGGACGGTTCCCGCGTCCACGGCCAGCCAGACCCCGGCGATCTCCGGAAGAAAGGTCAAGGGGTCCACCCGGACTTCCACCACCGCCGCGGCCCAGGCTGTGGCGGCGCAGCCGCCTCCGGTGAACTCCTGGTCGTTCCAGCCTGCGGAGCGGGGGAGGCGGTACCTCTTGGCCGCCGTCAGCGGAAGGGGGCTGCGGAAGCGCTTCTTTTTTATCAGTTCGCAGGCATCCTGCATGGTCCGCGTCACGATGGTGATGTTCCGGGAAAAAACCGCCGGCCCCGTGTCGGGCCCCGTGGAGGTGTCGGCCCCGGCGATCTCGATCTCCTCCGGGGGAATCCCCAGGGATTCGCCGGCCAGGCGGCGCCAGATCCGGTGCAGGGCATGGCTGCCCGGAACCGCGGAGGAGCATATCCGGGCCTTCCCGTCCATGTCCAGGGAAACCCGCACCGTGGTCCCCAGGGAGGCTTCCCCGGCTCCGAAGAAGCCCGAGACCTGGCTCCCCAGGGCGAGGCCGATCCCCCGGAGGGACTCCGGGGCCTCGTCCTTTTCCGCCCCCCGTTTCCGGGCCAGCTCGAAGGCCGCGTGTTTCCGGTTGAAGTCGGACATCCGGTGGGCCAGGTCCAGAAGGGCCGGGTCGGGAAGGGAACTCCGGGGGGTCTCCCCGATGATGAGCCGCCGCCTGGGTGACGCCAGGTTTTCCTTCTTCCAGGACACCGGGTCCCGGTCCGTCTCCTTCCGGAGCTTGTCGGCGAAGAGTTCCATGGCGAAGAGGCTCATGGCGGATCCCATGCCTGCAAAGGGCCCCAGGGGCGGAAGATTGGTGGTCACCGCCGAGGCCCGCACCCGAACCGCCGGACAGTGGTAGCCTCCCAGGGCCGCCGCCGCCGCCCGATCCAGAGTCTCCCGGGCGAAGACCGGGTATGCGCCGGTGTTGACGAGGATCTGGACGTCCATCGCCTGGAGCCGGCCCGTCGCGTCCAGGCCGGCGGTGTAGCGCAGATGCGCCGGGGAGCGCTTGGGGGAGAAAAAGAAATCCTCCTCCCGGCTGTACCGGATCTTGATGTTTTTCCCCAGGGCCGCCGCCGCCAGCCCCGCGTGAGCCGCCACCAGGGAGGAGTACCAGAGCTTCCCGTCCAGACAGGTCTCCGGGGCGGGGGCGCTTTCCACCGCCAGGGCTTTCCGGGGGAGCCGGAGACAGTTCGCCAGAGTCTCGTGGACGTGGAAGGGCCAGGAGCTGGGGCTCAGCAGGGTCAGACGGGTCCTGTCCCGGTTCCAGCGGGCGTAGACCGCCTGGGTTTCCGGAGTGTAGTGCTCCTGCGTTCCGGTGGCGTATTCCCCCGTCACCCGCCTGGCGGCCCCGGCCATGGCCTCGTCCACCTTTCCCCGGTTGACGGTGCGGCTGCAGGCGATCTGCTCCTCCGCCGGATCGGTGAAGTTCAGGAAAGGCTCCTCCTCCCGGCAGGTGATCGCCACCTTCTCCGCCAGCTCCTCCAGTTCCGTCTCGTCGGGACCCGCCAGGAGAAGGACCGGCTCCCCCTTGTAGCGGACCCGCCCCTCCGCCAGGATGGGGACTGAGACCCCGAAAACCGTGAGCTCTTTCGTGCCCGGGATGTCCGCCGCCGTCAGCGCCCGGACCCGCGGCGGGAGTTCGGGCATGCCGATCCCCTCGATGACGCCTCGGCTCACCGGGGAGCGCACCACCGTGACGAAGCAGGCCTCCCGGTCCGGGATGTCCCCGATGCGCAGGCCCCGGCCCTGGAGGATGCTCCGGACCTCCTCCGCCTCCCGGTTCATGCTCCTGCGCCTCCATCGCCCACCTCTAGGACCGCCTGGATCACCCTCCCCACCTGATCCTCCGTCAGGGAGGGATAGATGGGCAGGCTGATGACCCGGGAGTACTTCTTCAGGGCCTCAGGGAAGTCCCCGGGGCGCAGGCCGTAGCGATCCCGCCAGTAGGGGTGCAGGTGCAGGGGGATGAAATGGACGGAGACTCCTATCCCCTTCCGTCCCAGCCGCCGGATGAACTCGTCCCTGTCCAGGGTCAGCTTCGTTTCGTCGATCTGCAGCGGAAACAGGTGCCAGGCGTGGCCCCGCGAATCTTCGGGGGGGATCAGGTAGTCTCTCCGGGCGAAGGCCTCCCGGTAGGTCCGGGCGATCTCCCGCCTCCGGGCCAGGAACTCATCGGCCCGGGAGAGCTGGACCCTTCCTATGGCGGAGGCGATGTCGGTGAGGTTGTACTTGAACCCCGGGGCCACCACCTCGTAGCGCCAGGAGGCGTCCCGGGCGGTGTAGCGGTCCCAGACCTCCCGGTCGATGCCGTGGAGGCGCATCCGGCTCAACCGCGCCGCCGCCTCCCGGTCCGCCGTCACCACCATGCCGCCCT
>JAKQWJ010000006.1 GCA_029562045.1 Spirochaetota bacterium
TGAAATGGCGGGGGCGGTCCTGGACATCGGCGGGGTCCCCACGGGTGTCCTGGCGGTGGTGAACGCCACCGGCGGAGGACTGGGGCCCAATGAGGACCTGGAAGGGAACGTGGTCCTGGGCGAAAAGGGCGGTCTCATGGAGGCCCTGGGGATAGCCGATGCCCCCACCATCGTGGTGGAGGGCAAGGCCTATGTTCCCGGGGTTTGCGACAATCTGACGGAGAACACTTTTTTCATCCGGCACAACCGGGAGGCGGACAATCAGGTGGTGGCCCTCTGTCTGACGGAGGCGGCGGAAAAGCTGGGGCTCCCTTTCGCCGCCTCCGACGGGGCCTTCCCCCGGGGGGCCGCGGCCCTGGAAAAGGGGACCCGGGAACTGGGAGAGAAGATAGCGGCCCTGGGTCGGCGGCTCTCGGAGGCCCGCAGGTCCCGGGAGAAGGTGCGGATCGTCGGGGAACTGGCCCTTCTGGTGAGCCAGGACGCCGGAGGGGTCACCTTCATGACCGACCCCCTGCAGGATGTGGTGGGCAGCGCGGGCATGACGCCGGGTCTTTCGGCGGTCATCTCCCTCATCGTCACGGCGGACTACATCCGGCGCTGGAAGATCCCCGAACTGGAGGCGGAGGACACCGGGAAGATCGTCCGGATCATCGCCGGGGCGGTGCCCCGGCTGGCGGAGCGGCTGGAGGAGGCGAGGGCCGAAATCCGGGCGAAGTCCCGGTACCGTGAGAGCGACTTCGCCGGACTCCTGTCGGCGGCTCCAGGGGGGGCGGAACGATGAAGAACGTGCTTTTCATCGCCACTGGAGGCACCATCGCCTCCACGCCGGGGGAAGAGGGGATGGCGCCCACCCTGGAGGCCCGGGATCTGGTGGCCGCGGCGCCGGGGATCGGGAAGCTCTGTCGGATCCACACCCGGATGCTGATGAACATCGACAGCTCCAACATGCAGCCCGAGGACTGGGCGCGGATAGCCGACTGCGTTTTCGGCGAACTCCGCAATTACGACGGATTCGTGGTGGCCCACGGGACGGACACCATGGCCTACACCGCCTCGGCCCTGAGCTTCATGCTGGCGGACCTGGACCGGCCGGTGGTCCTCACCGGATCCCAGCTGTCCATCTCCGCCGACGGGAACGACGCGGTGCGGAACGTCCTGGACGCCTGCGCCGTCGCCGCCGCCGACGACCTGCGGGGGGTGTTCCTGGTGTTCGGCGGAAAGATCATCCTGGGATGCCGGGCCTGCAAGGTGCACACCCGGGATTTCCAGGGCTTCGCGAGCCTGAACCGCCCCTATGTGGGGACCCTCTTCGACGGGAAGGTGCGGCTGTCATGTCCGCCCCCGGCGGGGACCGGGGCCCCTCCTCCGTCCCTGGAACGCCGCTTCTCCCCCGAGGCGGCTCTGATCAAACTGTACCCGGGCTGCCACCCCCGGCTTCTGGAGGATCTGGCGGACAAGGGATACCGGGCCCTCATCGTGGAAGGCTTCGGCAGCGGCGGAGTCCCCTTCCTGGGGAGGAATCTGCTCCCGGCGCTGGAAAGTCTCCTGGCCCGGGGCATGGCGGTGATATTCACCACCCAGTGCCGGGAGGGAGGGGTGAATCTGGAGACCTACGAGGTGGGGCAGAAGGCCCTGAAGCTGGGGGGAATCTCCGCCGGCGACATGACCATCGAGGCCATCGTGACCAAGGCCATGTGGGGCCTGGGCCGGGTGACGAGCGCCCCGGAACTGGCGGAGATCTTCGCCGTGAACTATCGGGGGGAGATCAGCCGGGGGGACTGATGCGGCCATGGGCGGCTCGAGATCCGGTTCCCGGGGCGGAGGCCCCCTCTCCTTACGCGACAGGCCGCACGCGAGCCCGGACCCAAGCCCGGGTGCGGCGGCGTTCCTTACCGAGATCCCGCCCTAATACCCGAAGTCGGGGCCGGCGATGGCGTAGCGGTCCCGGCCGGCGGGAAAGAGGTTCTCCCCCCGGCTCATCTGGTAGAGCTGCCGCTTCTCCTGAAAGCCCAGAGCCTTCAGCCGGTCCGCCCAGCCCGCCAGGGGGGGGGTCAGCATCCCCGAGGCTCTCCCGCCCCGGAACCGGAGAAAGCCCCGGACGAGCCTCTCCGCGGTGTCGGCGTCCCGGGCGACCAGGGGGCCGATGGATTCGTAGTTCTCCCCCGGCCGTCCCAGAAAGAAGCCCCGGAGGCGGCCCGAGGCGTCCCGGGTGACCCCCGCCAGGTGGGGGGCGGCGGCGTACAGGAGCCGGAGGAGTCTTTCCCCCGAGGGAAGACCGGTGTCCGCGTCCAGGGCCGCCGCCTCCGCCAGATCGGTTTCCGTCATCGGGAGAACCGGGTCCCCCTTTGCCTCCTCCGGAGGGGCCGGGGGCCGCTGCCTGTCCCGGCCCGGTTCGCCGGCGGCGGATCCGGATACCTCCGGCGGCCCCGCAGGCCGGACCATCAGGGTCCAGACATCTTCCATGAGAAAGCCGTGGGACGTGTAGAGCCCGTAGCCCTCGGGGGTGGCCAGCAGTTTGACGCAGGGCTCCTCCGCCAGGGCGTCCAGGGCCCGGCGGAAGAGGTTTTTTCCCACCCCCTGTTTCCGCATCTCCGGCTGCACCAGCATCAGGGCTATCCAGGCGGGGCCGCCCATGGAGGGGGTGGATGTGACGGTCCCCACAACCCGGCCGTTCCTGACCGCGGCGAAGCAGCCCGCGGGATTGATATCCAGGAACTGGAGCCAGTCCGCCTCCCGGTGGTTCCAGCCGGCCATGCGGCAGAGCTCCAGACCCCGGGGGATGTCCCGGGGGCCGAACCTCCGGATGGTCACGGGACCCGCCGCCTCCCCGTAGGACGGGCTCCGATCCAGCCAGTCCAGGCGGCGCCTGGCGGCGGTGGCCAGATTGGCCCGAATGGACGCGGCGATGGCGCCCCCGGCCGCGGCGTCGGCCCGGCGGGGGTCCCCCCAGGCGCCCACGGGGCGCAGGACCGCGAAGCCCAGGTGGGCCAGATCGTCCTGCACCGCCCCGTCCACCGCTGCGGGGGAGTGGACCACCGAGTAGTCCCCCACCAGTTCCGGATGGATCGCCAGCATCAGCGAGGTTTCCCAGGCCCCGGCATGAACCTCCCCGGCACCGAGGCGCCGGCCCTCGTCGGAGCTGTCGTACTCCCAGCCGTTCAGGAGGATGATCTTGAGCTTCCCGTCCCGGCGGTTCACATCCTTGGCGACGGGTTTCAGGATCGTGTTGCCGCCGTGGAAGTTCAGGATGATGAGGCGGGTGAAGTTCTGGGCCTCCAGCTGCTCCGCGATGTCCCGGATCAGGGCGATGCCCGTTTCCAGCCCCAGGGACAGGGAGCCCCGGAAGCCGGTCTGCTCCAGGCTGTGCAGGACCGGCACCGCCGGAAGGAGCCCCGCCCCCAGGTCCCGGGCCAGATGGCGGGCGAAGTATTCCGCCTCCAGTATGTCGGAGTTCACCGGAAGATGGGGTCCATGCTGCTCCGTGGCGCCCACGGGCAGGACAACCCAGGGCGATTCCAGCGCCTGCCAGGCGGTGGTGGGGCTCTCGGGACCGACGATTTCGTTCATGGCGGGTCTCCTATACCTGGAACATTAATCGAAGAGTGCGTTCCGGGTCAAATGAAATCCGCCCCCCGGGCGGGAGCTGATGCGCGGGTCCTGCCGGAGGCGGGATCCGCTCCGTCGGGAATGACCGGAAGCCGGACCATGGACAGGAAAAAGGCACCCCAAGAGCTGCCCCGGGGGCAGGGAGGCGCGCCGAAGGGTGCGCTGTTTTTTTTCGAACTTTCACGACGGGCCGCCTCAGAGAGGAAGGGGCGCTTTACAGAGGGGAGTCCGCCGAAGGGGGGGCCTCGTCCTTCTGAGGAGAGCCCTTTTTCAGCTTGCCCTTCAGCATCCTTTCCTTTTCTTTCAGCTCGTCCTTCTTCCGGCGGAGCTTTTCGGCCCCCGCCCGGCGGATCTTCCCGTAAACGAAATACCCGAAGGAGTATATGATGCCCAGGACGAAACTCAGCAGGGCGATGACCACCACCGAAACATTCTCGTAGACTCTGCCGAAAAGGTTGAATGGGGCGGTGTTCCCGATATTGGAACCGATTATCCAACTCAAAAAAATCAAGGACACTATGCTGAGAATCAGGCGAACCATCCCCGGACTCCTTTCGATGTGATGCTGACAGTATAGGACGAAAAACCTGTTCCCGCCATCCCCGTCAGGTCAGGTATCCCACCGCCTTCTCCACCTCGCCGTTCATCACCACCGTGAGGGTCCCGCCGCCGGCGCTTTCGGACACGTCGATGACCTTGACCCAGGGTTCCCAGCTCCGGTCCTCCGGCAGGAGGCGGCCCAGCACGTTCCCGGATTCCCGGAGGAATCGGGAGTTGAAGATTATCCCGTCCTTGTCCGGATACAGGGACAGGGGGTAGATGCCCGCTTCCACCAGATCCTGGAAGAAATGGGTTCCGAAGGAGACCTCGGGGGTGTGGCCGTCCCGGAGGAGGGCCACCTCGATGAGCATCCTGGCGTTGTTGATGTCGGCGAAGCCCACGGGCACCCCCAGATCGATGTTGGAGCTTCCCCACCTGCCCGGGCCCATCAGCAGAAAGGGGCTTTTTTCCAGCCGGGCGTTCAGCCTCCCCACCAGGCGGGCTATAGAAGTTTTGCGCACCGGATCGTCGATGGAGTCGTAGACCCGGGGGTCTATCCACACGATGTGGCGCAGCCCCTCCACCAGGCCGTCGGGGACGAAGCTGTCGGCGGTGAAGAGGACCCGGGCCGGATCGAGCTGGGAGGGTATCTCCCCCGCCTTCATCTCCGCCCGCAGACTCAAAGGGCGGCACTGCAGCAGAGTTATCTCCACCTCCCGGGGTCCGCCGGACCTCCCCCCGGGGAGTTCGCGGACGGAGAACTCGATGTCCACCGGTCTTTTATAGCGGCGTTCCAGGGTCGCCAGGATTTTTTTCATCAGGGGACAGAAGTTGGTCCGGGATATGAGCTCGTCGAAGGTGAGGGCGGTGGAATCCGGGTCCTCCTCGCGGAGAAAGAGCGGGGTGCGGGGAATTCCGTCCTTGAACACCGAGACGAGGAAGCGGTACCCGGGGAAATCGGGTCCCACGGCGTCCCGCAGCGCCGCCGTGGTGAAGCGGTTCTCCCCCAGATCCAGCACATCCATGGACTTTTGCGCGTGACGGGGGATGTCCTCCATGGACTCCGGACGCAGGCCCGGGTGGCTCAGGGCGATCATCCGGGGGTGCTCGCCCGGCGTCCTGTCCACCGCGCGGGTCCCCAGGCCGACGACGAGGCGCACCATGCCGTCTTCCCGGCGGATCCTCCTGTCCCAGCGGTGGGGGTTCTTGCTGAAGGCGACACCGGACAGGGCGGGGAAAAACCTGCCCCGATAAGGGGCTCCCACGACCTTCTGGATGAGCACCGCCATCCTCTCGTCGTAATCCAGGAGCCCCATGTGCTTGCGGTACACCAGGGCGTCGGGGGCCAGGGTGCTGGCGTAGATCGCCGCCACCGCCCGGTGCAGATCCGCCAGGTTCTCCTCCGGTGTCCCCTGGTTGGGAAGAAAAAAGCTGTCGTATTTGCCCGCGAAGGAAAAGCCGAAGTTGTCCTCCAGGAGGCTGGACGAGCGGGCCACCAGGGGAGAGCCTTCGGCCTCCCGCAGGATGTTCCGGAAAGCCTCGGTCACATAGGGAGGAAAGACGCCGGAGGTGTACCGCTCCACCACCCGGGGGTGGTCCGCCACGATCTCCTCCCGGGACCGGTACTTCTGATTCATGAACTCCATGAGCCCGTTGAGGGCCTGAAACTCGTAATAGACATCGGCGGCGATGAACCAGGAATCGGGCACCTGGATGACGCTGGACAGGTTCTCCCGTTCCTCGGGCTCCAGAAGAATCGTGGCGGCCAGAATGAGACCCGCCGCCTTCCCTCCGATTTTACCCCGGCCGACGCGCCGGGAGTTTATCTCCCGGAGCTTCGCGATGGACAGGGTCTTGCGGGCGATGCCGACATAATCCAGCTGGTCGCTGAGCATGCCCTTGGTCAGGACAACGATGCTCTCCTGCAGATGGTGCCGGACCTTTTTGAGCCGCTCCGGGGGCAGTTTTTCGTACTGCTCCCCCAGCGCGAAAAGGATGCTCCAGGGGGCCAGCTCGGGGTTGACGGTGAGGACGACCTCCTCGCTGGAGCGGGTGGTGAGGGTCTCCTGCACCAGGTGCTCCAGGCTCCCGGGGGGGAAATTGTGGGCGAAGTAGAAATCCGTCAGATTGTCCCGGATGGCGGCGAGCCTTTCATCCCAGACCTCCTGGGGCTCGTCGCTGGATTCGTCCAGACATTCCCGGCGCTGGGAGTCCACCGCTTCCCGGCGGACTTCTTTCTCGAAATTCTCCAGGGTGATGATGCCGCGATGGAACAGCTCTTCCCGCATCTTCTCCCGTATCCGGCGGGACAGAATCGGATA
>JAKQWJ010000040.1 GCA_029562045.1 Spirochaetota bacterium
GTGGAGAACGGCGGCGACATCTTCCTGTGGATGCCCCGGGAGACGGTGGTGGGCCTCTTCGCCGGAGCCGGTTCCCTCTCCGGCCGCATCGGCTTCGCCGTCCCCCCCGAAAGGATGCCCTTGGCGATCTGTTCCTCCTCCGGCACCATGGGGCACGCCCTGAGCTTCGGCCGGGCGGACCTGGCCACCGTGACGGCCGCCGACGGGGCCCTGGCGGACGCCGCCGCCACCCTGGCGGGGAATCTGGTCCGGACCGACAGGGACATCGCCGCCGCCCTGGACCGGGTCTGTTCGATCCCGGGTGTCCTGGGGGCCCTGATCGTGGTGGGGGAAAAGGTGGGTTTCGAGGGAGACCTCCCTCCCCTGGTCCCGGTGCGGGACCGGAACTTCACCGCCAAGATCACCCGGGACAGGCGGAGCGGTTTTGTTTTTTGAGAGAGGATCACCAGATGGTGAGATTCGGCATCATCGGCGCCGGGGAGATAGCCCATAAGTTCGCCGAAGCGGCAGGGATGGTTGGAGGCTGCGAGCTGGCGGCTGTGGCCGCCCGGGACGGAGAGCGGGCCGAGGCCTTCGCCGGACAGTGGAAGATCCCCCATCACTTCGGCTCCTACCGGGAGCTCCTTGCATCGGGGAGCTGCGACGTCGTCTACCTGGCCACCACCAACCAGACCCACCGGGACCTGGCCCTGATGGTCCTTGATGCGGGGCATCACCTTCTCTGCGAGAAGCCCCTGGCCCTCCGCCACCGGGACGCCCGGGAGATCCTCTCCCGGGCCGGGGAGAGGGGGCTCTTTGCCATGGAGACCCTGTGGTCCCTCTTTCTGCCCACCCTGAACACCGCCCGCCGCTGGGTCCGGGAGGGTCTCATCGGAAAGGTGCACATGGCCGGCATGATGGTGAGTCTGGATGCCCCGGCGGACCACCGGGTCCGCAGTCCGGAGCTGGGCGGGGGGATCCTCTACGACCTGGGGGTCTACCCCTTGCACATCCTCCCCTTTCTTCTGGACACTGAAATCCGGGATGTCCGCGCCATCGTCAAACGGGACGACGACGGGATCGATGTGGCGGACTTGATTGTTCTGGACCTGGGGGGCTGCCTCGCCTCGGTTCACTTATCCATGGATCTGCCCATGACGGCCCCGTCGGTCCTCTGCGGAGAGAAGGGTTCCATCTATATGCACGGGGCCCACAAGGCCAGGCGGGTGGAGGCCCGGGATCCGGAGGGCCGGATCATCGGGGCCTTCGAAGACCCCTTCACCAACGGATTCGAGCACCAGATCGCCCATGTCCTCCAGTGTCTGGCCCGGGGGGAAACGGAAAGTCCGGTGGTGAGCCACCGGGCTTCCTTGAGGTGCGCCGAGATTTTCGATCAGGTTCTGGCCTAAGCCAGAACTTTGTTCTGGCTTAGGCCAGAACTTTGTTCCGGCTTAGCCGGAACTTTGTTCCGGCTTAGACGAGGACCCCCGCGGCCCTGGCGGCGATGTCCCGGGCGGTGAGGCCGTAGAAGGCGAAGAGGTCCTCGGGCTTTCCCGAGCGCCCGTACCGGTCCATGATGGCCACCGGCTCCACCCGATAACCCTGGGGAACATGCCCCACCAGGGCCTCACAGACGCAGCTGTAAAGCCCGCCTATGACCGAATGCTCCTCGCAGGTCACCATCCCCCCCGTCCGGGCCGCCAGGGCCCGCACCGCCTCCTTATCGAAGGGCTTTATGGTGTGCAGGTGCAGCACCGCCGCCCGGATCCCCTGCCGGGCCAGGGTCTCCGCCGCCTTTAGGGCCCTCTCGGTCATCAAACCGGTGCTGACAAGGGCGATGTCACCCCCGTCTTTGAGGAGCGCCGCCCGGCCCACCACGAAGGGATCGGCCGGGTCGGTGATGTTGGCCACCACCGGCCGGGCCACCCGCAGATAGACCGGCCCGTCCATCCCGGCGGCGGCCAGGGTGGCCTTGCGCATTTCGACGGGGTCGCAGGGGGCGATAACCGTCATGTTGGGGACCACCCGCATCAGGGCCAAATCCTCCACCGACTGGTGGCTGCCCCCGTCC
>JAKQWJ010000010.1 GCA_029562045.1 Spirochaetota bacterium
CGGCGGAGGGGAGCCTGATGCGGCGGACGATCCTCCTGGTTCTGCTGACCCCCTCCCTGGTTTTCGCCCAGGCCAGGTTCACCGTGGAAAGCTCCCAGTTCATCCCCCAGTCCTACTATGTGGGAGACCGGGTGGAACTGCGGGTCCTGGTCCGGGGGGAGGGGTATCTGCGCGCCGAGGCCCTCCGGGAGATCCCCGCCTTCCCCTGGGGAGAGATTCACGGGGGAAGGATCCTGCCCCAGGAGGACAAGTTCGAGATCCGCATCACCTTCACCGCCTACCAGACGGGAACGCAGACCCTTCCACCGCTGCAGTTCGGCGATGCCACCCTGGACGGGCTCAAGGTCCATATCCGCTCGCTGGTGGACGAGGGAAGGATGACCCCCGCCCAGCCCAGGGGCCAGCTGCTTCTGCCCTCCACCAGGCTCTATATCGGACTGGTGACCGGGGGCTTTCTGGCCCTGCCGCTTCTGGGGGCCTTTCTGATGGTGTGGGTCCGCCCCCGGGCCATCCGGCTGGCCGCCCGGTATCGGGAGCGGCGGCCCTACCGGCGGTTCCGGCGCGACCTGCAGGCCCTCGCCGGGCGGATGCCTCTCCTGGACGCCCGGAGCTTCTATATCGCCCTTCTGGACCTGGTCCGGGGCTTTCTGTCCCGCCGCTGCGGGGTGGACTGCGCCGCCTTCACGACCCGGGAACTGGGGGAGTTGTTCGACCGCCGCCTCGGGGCGGGGAGGGAGGGGGATGATCTCTTGCGGCTCTTCGTTTTCGGAGATCTGGTGAAATTCGGCGGCGGCGGTGCCTCCCTGGAGAAACGCTCCCAGGATGCGGACCTGGCGGCGGAAACGGCGGCGGCCCTGATGGCCCGACGGAGAGAGGACGATGCCGACCTTTGATTATCCCCTGGCCTTCCTCCTCCTTCTTCTCGTGCCGCCGGGGGTCTACCTCCGGCATTTTTCCCGCTCCCGGGGGAATCTGCTGCCCTTCCCCTTCGCGGTGTGGAGGCAGGCCGGGTTCACCCCTCCCGTAAAGGGAGCCCTGCTGGCGCTGCGCCTCTCCCACGCGGCTTTCTGGGTGGGCGTCGTCTCCCTGATCGTCGCCCTCGCGGGGCCGGGCAGGGCGGTGCGGGAGAAAATCTATCTGAATCGGGGAATCGACATGATGCTGGTCCTGGACGAATCCCCCAGCATGGCGGCCCGGGATTTTCAGCCCGAGAACCGCTTCGAGACCGCCCGGGAGGTTATCCGGAGCTTCGTCCGGGGCAGGGAGAACGACCCCATCGGGCTGGTGAGTTTCAGTCTCGAAGCGGCGCTGCGGGTGCCCCCGACCCTGGACTACGATTTTCTCCTGAAAAACCTGGACGACCTCAGGATCATGGACCTGGGGGACGGGACCGCCATCGGGATGGGAATCTCCGTGGCGAGCCTGCATCTGCGCAGGAGCACCGCCCGGGACAAGGTCATCATCCTGCTGACGGACGGTCAGAACAACACCGGGGAGATCACCCCCGAGACCGCCGCCCAGATCGCCGGCCAGATCGGGGCCCGGGTCTACGCGGTGGGCATCGGCGGCCGGGAGGAAGCCCCCATCGAGTTCACGGACCCGAAAACCGGGAAGCGTTACCGGGGGACCCTGGAGGGGGGCTTCAACGAGGCTCTTCTGCGGGGGGTGGCGGAAAAATCCGGGGGCAGCTACTTCTACGCCGGCAACCCCGGCACCCTGGGAGCCATTTTCTCCGCCATCGATTCCCTGGAAACCGTTGAGCGCCGGGTGCGGATCCAGGTCCGGACGGAACCGCTGCACCGGGAGTTCATACTGGCGGGGATCGCCCTGCTGCTGCTGGATTACGTCATCCGGCTGTGGCTGCTGCGGGAGGTGCTATGAAGATCGGGGCGCCCTGGCTTCTTCTGCTCCTCCCCCTGGTTCCGGCGGCGGCCCTGCTGGCCCTTTGGAACCACCGTCGGGGGCGAAAGTCCCTGATTCTTCTCACCGGACGGGCCCCGGGGGACGATTTTTTCGGCCGCCATCTGGTGGTCACCTTTTTCTCCACCGGCTTTTTCTGCGCCTTTCTGTTTTTCGCCATCCTGGCGGCGGCGGATTTTTCCTGGGGCCGGAAGACCGTGGAGGAGGACCGTTCGGGACTGGACCTGGTCTTCCTGCTGGATGTCTCCCGGAGCATGCTGGCGCCGGACGCCCCGCCGAACCGGCTGCGGGCGGCGGTGGATGCCGCCCGGGGGGTCATGCAGGGCCTGCCGGAGGCGCGGTTCGGCATCGTCGCCTTCAAGGGGAGGGGAGTCCCGGTGGTTCCGGTCACTGAAGACCACGGGGCCCTGGAATCCTTTTTCGCCCATGCCGGAAGCGGAGTGGTCGCCGAGCCGGGCACCAGGCTCGACTCGGGGCTGGAGGCGGCTCTGGCGGCCTTCCCCTCCGGGAGCCGGAGGCATCGGGCGGTGGTGCTGCTCTCCGACGGCGAGTCCCAGGGAGTCTTCACCGATGGGGGCGTCTCCCGCTACGCCCAGGAGGGCATCCCTGTTTTCGCCGTGGGCTTCGGGGGAAAGGAGGGGTCCACCATACGGCTGCCCGACGGAAGCCTCATCATGGGGAGAAACAGGCGGCCCGTCGTCACCCGGCTGGAGGAAAAAACCCTGCGGGCCGCGGCGGAGATTTCCGGAGGGGCCTATCTCTCCGGTCGGGAGCCGGGGCTGGCCGGAAAACTGGTGGATCGGATCCAGGGCTTCGCCGAGTCCCGGGGGCTTTCCGGGTTCCGACTGGTGCCGGCGGGGCGCTACCGGGGATTCCTCTTCGCCGCCCTGGGAAGCCTCGGGGTTTCCGTGCTGGTGCGGAGTGTGCGATGGAAAAGAAAGGATTAGCCGCGGCTCTTCTCCTGACGGGGCTGACGCTCTCCTGCTCCGTCCGCAATCCCTACATAGACGTCATTCAGGGAAATTATTACTATGGCAGAGGCCTGTACCAGTCCGCCGTGGTGGCCTATCTCCGGGCACTGGAGCAGAAAACCCATTCCCAGTGGGTGCGTTACAACCTGGGCAACGTGTATCATTCCCTGGGGGAATCGGAAGCGGCGGCGGCGATGTGGGAAGAGGCCTCCGCGACGGACAACGACGAACTGCGTTTCCATATCGCCTTCAACCGGGGGACCCTGATGTACGAGCTTGGCCGTTACAAGGAAGCCTACGAGGAGTTCAAGCGCGCCGTGCAGCTCCGGCCCTCCAGCGTGGAGACGAAGGTCAACCTGGAGCTGTCGCTGCGCAAGATGGGAGGCGCGGCCGCCCCCTCTTCCCAGAAGCGCGACCGCCCCCAGGAGGACAGGAGACGGGAGGATCCGGACAGGATCCTCGATTACGTCAGAAAAAAGGAAACCAACAGATGGGCGGCATCGGAACAATGGGACTCTTCCGGCGATCAGGACGACTGGTAATCCTGCTGGCGGTTCTCCTGGCGGGACAGGCGTCGGCCGAGGCTCCTCCGACCCTGCGTCTCAGCCCCGAGATTCCCCGGGAAGGGCAGACCTTCGAGCTTTTTTTTCTCGCCCCCGGGACGGGCGCGGAGACCTTCGCCGTGGACGGTCCCCCGCAGTTTCCCGATGGCATCGCCCTTCTGTCGGGTCCGTCCATTTTCCCCGTCTCGGAGAAGGATCCGGCGACGGGAAACGTCGGCCGCTTCGTCAAGGTCCTGTACCGGTTTCGCGCCGTCCGGGCCGGGAGGAGCGTGATGGGGCCTATTCCGTTCTCCCTGGGAGAGCGGAAGTCCGCCACGGAGCCGGCGGTGCTGGAGATCGCCCGGAAAACGGGCAGCCTGCTGGCGCCCTTCGATCTGGAGTGGCGGGTTCCCTCGACGGAGATCCTTCTGGGGCAGACCGTGCCGGTGTATCTGGACATGGTGAACCTGCCGGTCATAGCCGTTCCGGAGTCGGTCGCAGTGACCCCGCCGGGGGGTGGAGTCTTCGAGGACGCGGAGGGTCTGGGGACCATCGGCTCCGTCTCCGCGGGGGGAAAGGAACTGTATCGGGTCACCGCCGCGTCCTATCTCCTGACCCCCTCCTCCCCGGGAACCCTGATCCTCCGCCCCGCCACGGTCAGGGCGCAGGGCATGACCGTGGAATCCCCCCGACTGACGCTGAACGTGGCCGAGCTTCCCGCGGGCGCCCGCCCCACCGGCGCGGTGGGCGGTTTTCGGGTGTCCTCCCGGGTGGATCCGACGCAGCCGCTCCTGGGCGATGCGGTGACCCTCGTCGTCCGGGTCGAAGGCGAGGGGAATCTGAACTATCTGCAGCTGCCTCCCCTGCAGTTTCCCGATTTCGCGGTTCTGGGTCAGACACAGCATTCCACCCTGATCCCCGGAAAATCCGGTTACAGCGGCGCGGTGGAGTGGGAAATCCGGCTCTCTCCGAAAAAAACCGGAACCCTCCCGATCGATGTCCCCGCCTTTCCCTGGTTCGACCCGCAGGCGGGAGAGGTCCGCTCCTGGCCCGGAAGAACCCATCGGGTCCTGGTTCGGGAGGCCGCCGGGGCGGCGGAACCGAAAGACACGGAGCGCCTCCGGCCCTTGCGGGGAGGGGACGCGGCGGCCCGGGAACCCTGGGATGCCTACCGCAGAGGCGTCGCCTATCTCCTTCTCCTTCCGGGTCCGGCGCTTTTCATCCATCGGATCCTCCGGAAAAGGAGGAAGACTCTGCCCATCCTGCTGGTTCTGCTGTCGGCCCCGGGCATGCTTCCCGGGGGCCCCGATCCCGGTCCGGGGAAACCTGTTTCCGGGGGGGAGGCCGCCGCCCCGGACAAAACGGCGCCCCTCCGGGCGGGGGAACCTGCGGCGAAGGGAGTGACTCCCCGGGCGGGCTCCCCCGCCCGGGCAGGGGAACCGGCCCGGAGGGACGAAGAGGCCCGCAGCGACGGACTTCTTTTCATGGATCAGGGGGTCGAGGCATACGGGAAGGGCGACTTCTCCGACGCGGTGGAGTTTTTCTCCCGGGCAGCCCAGGGGATGCCGGACAGTCCGGGGGTCCACTACAACCTGGGCATATCCCACGCGGCGCTGGCGGATGTCCCCCGGGCGGTATTCCATCTCCGCCGGGCGGTGGTCATCCGTCCGGGAAATCTGATGTTCCGCGCCGCCCTTATCCGGGTGGAGGGGGAGAGCGGGCTTTCCCGGCAATACGGGACCCCCCGGTTTCATCCCGACCTGTTTTTTTTCGCCCTGGTCATCACCGGGAATCTGACCTTCGCCGCTCCCGGTGTGTTCAGAAAAAGAAGCGCCGGATTCATCCTCGGCGGCAGCCTCCTGGTCCTGGCGGCCCTTTCGCTGGCGGGACTGGGGTACACCGCGGCGGAACGGGATTCACCCTGGGGCGTCGTCTCCGTGGACGGGGCGGAACTCCGCAAGATCCCCCTTCCCAGCTCCTCCGAGTGGCTTCGCCTGCCCGCCGGCGCCACGGTGAGGATCCGGGGCGAGTCGGGGGGCTATGTCCTCGCCCGCACCGGTTTCGATGTGGAGGGATGGCTGGCGGCGGGTGATGTCCTGCGGAGTCCGGAGAAGCGCCGTGGCGGATAAACCCCATCCCATGGAGGAATGGCTGAAGAGCTACCCCCCCCGGGGAAACGGAAAGAGGGACGAAGAGGACGCTTCGGCGCCCGGGAACAGGGTTCGGGTCCGGGGCTCCGGGAAGAGGGGCGGACCAGCGGTTCTGGATCTGCACGGAATGACCCGGGAGGAGGCCCTGAAGAGCCTGCGGGCTTTTCTCGGCGCCGGCGCGTCCCGGGGACTCAGGAAGGCTCTGGTGATTCACGGCCGGGGAAACCGTTCGGCCCAGGGCGCGGTGCTTCCCGCCGTCGTCAGACGGGAACTGGAAAACAATCCCCTGGTTGCGGATATCGGTCCGGCGGAACCGGAAAACGGTGGCGCGGGGGCCCTCTGGGTTTTTCTGCGTCAGCGTTCGCGATAGATGATGCGGCCGCGGGTCAGGTCGTACGGGGAAAGGGCCACCTTGACCTTGTCGCCGGGAACGATGCGGATATAATGCTTTCGCATTTTTCCGGAAAGATGGGAAAGGATGACGTGCCCATTTTTCAGCTCCACCCGAAACATCGTGTTCGGGAGGGATTCCTTGACAATTCCTTCGACTTCTATGGCCTCTTCTTTTGCCACAAATCCTCCTGCATGCTTTTTTCCGAGTTGCCCCATAGTATGCAAACCGCGGGCCAGTGTCAATCCGAAGGGCGGCGGACCCTCTTCCCCGGGAACGGCGGAACCCGGCATGTTGACATTTTGCGTGTTCTGATTCACATTGCAGTCCGTGCAAATTCAGCGGCCCAAAGGAGCTTCGGATGGAAAAAGAGTTTGTCGAACGCATGAAGGAATCTCTTGAGAAACTCAAGAAGGAGTTCATCGACAAGCTTATAGCGGAAAATTCCGATTTCCGGGAAATCGTCGAAGACATGGACCCCAAGGACCTGGTGGACATCGCCGCCGACGATATCGGCCGCAAGACCCTGGAAGCCCTGGGGGCCCACAAGATAAAGAATCTGCGGCTCATCGACGCGGCGCTGTCCCGCATCGAGAACGACTGCTACGGCCGCTGCGCGAAATGCAACAGGAAGATCCCCCAGGAAAGGCTGGAGGCCATTCCGTACGCCCTGATGTGCATCGAGTGCCAGTCATCCGACGAGCGCCGCAACCGCTGAAAGCCCTCAGCCCCGGAGGGCGGCCGTCCGATAATATAATCGGGAGGCCGTCCATCCATGATCAAGCCGGCAGGAATACCACGATCCATTCCCGTCGCCGACCTCATGAAGGTCCGATACACCGCGGAGCGACTGTCCCTTCCTCTCCGGGAACCTTACTTTGTCCGGTTCGAGCATGTCACCGGCCTCCCCGGGGCGGGGGACGGTGGGGGATACAGCGTATTCAAACTGCGCATCCTGGATGCCCTCATCCACCGCCTGACCGCCCTGCGGGGCGCCGGGGGCGGGGGCCCGATGCCCGACGGTGAGAATCCCGACGAGGCGATAACGGGGCTGGGGAGGCTTCTGCATCAGGAACTGGCGAAGGCGGGAGCGACCCCCTTCGGGGTCGCCGTCGGAGCGGGGGCGGCGGAGAACGGCGGCATCGTCGATATTCTGGTCTAATTGATCCGCACGAAGGGATTGTGGCGCATTTCCCGCTCCAGAAGGG
>JAKQWJ010000055.1 GCA_029562045.1 Spirochaetota bacterium
GCCTCCGCGGCGGCCCGGACCGCGGCCTCCAGGCTGTCGTAGGGCCCCCGGTAGGGGATTCCCATCCCGTCCAGCAGGCTCCGGATTTTGACGGTGGCGCTCCCCTCCAGCAGGAATATCCCCCGGGGAAGAGGGGCCGCCTCGGCGAAGACCGAGAAATCCAGGACCTTGTCGGTCCCTCCGGTGATGAGAAGGAGGGGGGTGGTGAAGCTCTTCACCGCCGCGGTAAGGGCTTCCGGGATGGTGGCGGCGGAGTCGTTGTAAAAGAGGACGCTCCCCGCCCGGCCGCAGAGTTCCAGGCGATGCTCGATGCCGGGGTACTCCGCCGCCCCCGCCGCGACCTGACGGGGAGACAGGCCGAACCGGACCAGGGCGAGCCCCGCCGCCAGAAGGTTCAGCCTCTGATGCTCCCCCCGGACCAGGAGTTCCCGGGGGACGATGAGGGCAGGGCCGTCCGTGGTGAGAACATGGCCCTCCCCGGAGACGGACCGCCCGCCACCCTCCGCCAGGAAGGCGCCGGGCGTCCCCGGGGGGAGGGGCCGCCGGGAAAAAAAGGCGGCCCGGCCCGGGGTTTCCTCTCCGAAGCTCCTGCCGTAGGGATCGTCCCAGGAAACGACGGTGTGGTCCTCTCCGGTCTGGTGGGCATAGACGAGCCTCTTGTCTGCCACATAGGGCTCCATGGAGCCGTAGCGGTCCAGATGGTCCGGCAGAATGTTGGTGATCACCGCGACCCGGGGCCGCAGGAGTTCCCGACCCCGGAGGTCCCCCAGCTGCCAGGAAGAGAGTTCCAGCACCACCGGAGTCTCTTCCCTCACCTCGTCCACGAAGGACAGGGGCGATGTGGCGATGTTGCCCCCCAAAAAGGCGCCGGGCAGGGAGCGGCGCAGGACGAAGTGCATCGCCGCGGCGGTGGATGACTTGCCCTTGCTTCCCGTCACCGCCAGGACCGGGCCCCGGCAGAGGGACAGGAAGACCGACAGGTCCGTTTCCACCCTCCGGGACGCCGCCAGGAAGGGGGAATCGGGTTTCACCGCGGGGTTTTTTATCACCAGGTCGGCGCTCCGGAAGTCGTCGATTTCATGGCGGCCCAGAACATAGCGGATGGGAAGACCCGCCAGGGCCTCCAGCGAGGGCGCCAGAACCTCCTCCCCCCGGAGGTCCGTGACGGTGACATCAGCCCCCCGGCGGGCGAAGAAGCGGGCCGATTCCAGCCCCCCGCCGCTCAGCCCCAGTCCCATGACGGTGACCCGCATTCCCGGGATGTCGTCAGTCCGAAATTTCAAGCTCGTACTCCTTCATGTCCCATTCGTTCAGAAAGGGCCGGACGCGGGTGTTCTCCCATTCTTCGTACCAGTCCCGAGGTATGAGGCCCTTCAGTTTTCTGAAGGATTCCAGGTCCTCGGAGAAATCCGCGGTTTTCAAGGCGGCCTCGATTTCCCCCATCCGGGGCTCCAGGAAAAGCCGCGCCCGATGCAGAAGGGGCACCAGCCTCTTCCGCTTTCCCGCCTCGGGCTCCACCACGGTGCGGCAGATGGCCCGGTGCTTGCACGTGTAGGGAAAATAGGGGTAGAGCCGTTTCTCCGGGGGGAGGAACAGACGGGAGAAAAACCTGGTGATGTCCTGATCGATCCAGATCCCCTGGGAGAAGTAGCCCCGGCCCTTTTCACCGATCCAGGTACGGGATACGGATCGGCGGATCCGGAAACCGGTGATCCGGGAATTCTCCGTCAGCACCTCCTCCAGCGGGATCAGATCCGACTCCAGGTAGAGCCGGTGGGAGCGGTACTCCGCGGTGCGGTCGTTGTCTCCCCGGCTGAGGGTCTCGTGCTCCTGGGGCCGCCACTGGAGGTCCAGCCGGAGAAGAAAAAGGTAGGGGGTTTCGGCGATGCGGAAGAGCTGGAAGAAGGAGGGACGCAGCGTTTCCCCGGGGTCGAACATGAAGCTCAAGCCCTCCAGGACCCCGGGGACGAGGAGCCCCAGCTCCCGGACCAGGGACAGAATTTTTTCCCGGTATTCCGCCGAGGGCTCCCGAACCCGGACATCGTGGTGGATGGGGAGGGACGGCACCAGGAAGCGGGAGGGGAGGCACAGCAGGAACTCCTCCCCCTGCCCGAAACGGCGGGAGAAGGGTTCCCCTCCCTCCTTCAGGGATCGGAGGTGCTCGTTCACCGCTTTGTCCGTGGAGGCGATCCGGATTTCGCCCAGTCCCTGGTCCATTCCCGAAAACTATATGACCTTTTTCGCGATGATTCAATGAGGCCCCGAGCCGTCCTCCCCGGATTTTCCGACTCCTGCGGGCGTCTCCCGCCGGGGCCGCCGTCTCGTCAGGGAATCTCCCGCCGGTCTCCGTCGTCGGGGTCCGGCGGCAGGGACTCGATCCGGAAGATGCGGTGCGCCCGATGTATGAAACGGGTATGCACCCGCTCCGCCACGGGAAGCCCCAGGGAACCGGGGACAGACCCCGGGAGGGGCCGCAGGAGCTCGAACCGGACGGTGAATAGCTCTTCCCCGTCCCGTCCCCCCGGTTCCCGCGCCACCGACAGACCGGCTGCCCCGAAGACCGCCGTCTCCGGCGGCCGCCCCCGGCGTTCCCATTCCTGAGCGTCCAGCACGCCCTCCACCCTCTCCACCGCCTGCCTGACCCGGGAAATGGTGTAGAGGTGGGCGGCGGCGTCGATGTAATGGTCTCCGGCGTTTTGCGTCACACAGTCCCGCATGGCGCCGATGTCGAGCCTCCCCAGGGAGGTGTAGAACAGCCGGACCACCTCCTCCGGGGTCTTGCCGGCGGTGACCGGGGGGGCCAGGATCCCCTGGAGAATGGGGAGTCCCAGGACCAGGAAAACCGCCGCCGCTCCCCCCAGGGCCGCCAGAAAGCCGCTCCGGCGGCGGATGAAGTTGAGGGTCCTCGCCTTCCGGTCCAGGGCCCTCAGCATCCGCCGGCCCCTCTTCTTCCGGCGCCGCAGCTCCTCCGCGGGAAGCTCCCGGGTGTAACCGTTCCGGGCCCAGTCCCGGAGGCGTTCCGGCCATTCCTCCGGCTCCGGCGCAGGGGAGGCCCGGGCCGAGGAGGCCCGGGCCGAAGAGGCCCGGGCCAAAGAGGCCCGGGCTGCATAGGACGGGGCCAAAGAGGCCCGGAGGGCGCGTTCCACGAAGGCGGCCGCATCCTGCCGGATGTCCGGCCGCAGGGCCTCCAGCGGGGGGGGCGGAAAGGCAGCGGACTCGGCGGGGAAGGACATGATCCGGTGGGCGGCCAGGCCCAGGGCCAGAGAAACCGCCGCGGCGGGGGAGGCCGGGACGGGGCCGGGCGTCACGCCGGGAGGGTTCGGGGATGTCTTCTCCGTAGGGCGCCCGGAAGACTCCTTCCGGGCGGGGAGCCTGGATGCCACCGGATCCGACAGAAGAAGGAAGCCTCCCCCCCGGAGCCGGTACAGGAGGTCCAGACGGAAGGCGGCGGTCAGAACACCCTCCCGGAGAAAGGCGGCGCAGGCCTCCCCCGCGTCGGCCAGGAGAAAAAGGGATTCGGCCTCTCCGGGGGGATGGTCGGCGTCGAAGAGGGGCTGGGCGTCCACAAGGGGCCCGTAGAGGCAGCTTTTCCCCTCCACCGTCGTGAAACCCTCCGCCTTCCAGGGCAGGACCCGGCCATCCCGATGGACATGGCCCAGGGTTCCGATGCCGCGGAAGAGGCGGATGGCGGCGGCGGAGGTTTTCTCCTCCCCCACCGGAATGAGGGAGCGCTCCATGCCGGCGACGGTTCGGCGGAGGATCATTCGGCGAAGTCCAGGGCGGTGAAAAGGAAGACCTGGGTATCCGGGTGTTTCCAGCTTTCCGGAGCCAGACCCGCCTTCAGGCAGGCATGGTTCAGGAACTGCTGTCTGTCCCAGCCCTGCTCCACCGCCACCTTGGGGAGGAGGATCCCGGTTCTGCCGCCCCGTTTGATGTATGCCCCATGAACCCCCGGAGTCAGTTCCTCCGGGGTGCGGGTCAACCAAAACGGGGAGAGAACGCTGATCTCGAAGCGGATTTTCGGCAGTTCGGCTTCTTCCACCGGGCTGAACCGGGGGTCCTGGAAGGCTGCGGCCCTGGCCATTTCCGTCACCGTCTCGTCCAGCGGCCGGGCGCCGGAGATGCTGCCGATGCAGCCCCGGAGAGTTCCGTCCCTTCCCCGCAGGGTCACGAAAGCGGAACCGTTCCGGTGGAGGGAGGGGGAGGCCGCAGAAAACCGGGGCTGCCGGCCTTCCAGGACGCTCAGGACCGATTCCCGCGCCATCCCCAGGAGGACGCGTTTATCCTCGTCGGACAGGGAAAAGTCCATCAGTCGTCCACCGCGAGGGCGGCGTACTCGACGCCCCTCATTTTTTCCAGGTCTGAAACCGTCGCGGCCCGCCCCAGGAGCCGCACTTTTCCGGAGGGGCGAAGCCCCAGCAGCGCCGCCAGACACCCCACGCCGCAGGCGCTTATTTCCCGGGAAACCTTGGCCGCCACCAGGGCATCCGAGTCCCCCCGGAGGGCGTGTTCGATGATCCGGTCCGCTTCGGCCTTTCCCGCGGCGATGTCGCCGCCGCCGGAAAAATTCGCCGAAACCACCAAGAGGGTCCCGGAGAAATCCCCGCCGAAGGCGACGAACAGGGCTTTTTCCAGGGCCGTCACCGCCGCCCTGGAATCCCGGCCCAGCAGGACGGGCACGATTTTCGCCTCCGGAAAGTGATACCGGGAAAAGGGCAGCAGAACCTCGATGCATTGCTCCTCCAGGTGGGGGATGTCGTTGCGGTCGAATATGGTCCCGCAGGACAAGAGGGCCTTCACGGCCTCCTGGTCCACCCGGCTCTCCCCCAGGGGGGTCCGGAAAATGGCGGATTCGGGAAGGATGATCCTGTCGATGAAATCCCGGTGAACCGGACCCAGGATCACCACCCGTTCCACCTTCCGATCCGCCGCGGCAAGGAAGGAGGAGGCCATGAGGCCCCCCACCTTCTCGTAGGCCGCGTGGGGAGCGCAGATCCCGAAGGCCCTTCCCCGGGGCTCCGCCGAAGCGGCGGACAGGGACTCGATGCAGTACAGAAGCTCCTCTTCGGAGTCGGGATAAAAGATTCCTTCGACTATGGGTTCACGGATTTTCCGATGTGCATCTTTGCTCATGGGTCTAGTATTATCGAAACACCCGGGGCTTTCAACTGCCGATGGTCATCTTTCGTTCTGAAGCCGTTCCAGGCGGGCCCGGTCCATGCGGACGGACAGGTTCTTTTCGTGGGTCGGCAGAACCGTGCCGGTCTTTCCGCCCCTGGCCCTCCGGAGGTGTTTGACCCGGGTGTAGTACAGTTCCGCCTTCCCCGAGGAGCGGGCCTTGCTGTAGAACACCGCCAGGTTTCCCGCGTCCAGGAGGGTCTCCAGGGGGACCGATTTTCCCGGTTTATGCGTGATGAACACGTAGCCTCCGGCATGGTCCCGGGTGTGAAGCCAGAAATCGTTCCCCCGGACATGCCGTCGCAGAAGCTCGTCGTTCTCCGCCGCGGTCCTGCCCACCAGTATCCGGAAGCCCTGGGAATGGAACTGCAGCCCCGGCGGAAGCGCCCTGTCTCCGGCTTTTCCCTTCTCCGGTTTCTCCTCCCGCGCCGCCTCCTCCAGCTTCTGTAAGTCGCTCTCCCGCGCCAGGTTCCGCCGAAGGTCCTCCAGGCTCCGGAGTTCCCGACCCAGCCTGAGGATATCCTCCTCCACGATGCGCAGACCGCTCTTCGCCTTTTTGTATCTCCGGTAGTAGGCTTCGGCGTTCTGCTGGGGGCTCGCGGCGGGGTCGAGTTTGATCTGGACCTCCGTTCCCCCGTCGCCGTAATCCTCCACCTCCAGCCAGAGGTCGCCTTTGCCGATCCGGTGGAGGTTCGCCGTGATGAGGTCGCCGTAGCGGAGGAATTTTTCCAGTCCCGAATATTCGTTTCTCCGAAGCTCCAGCCCCTTCAGCGCCCCGTGAAGCTTCGCCTCCCAGGCATTGAAACGGGCTTCCAGGAGGGCCTGCAGACTCCTTCTCCGGGCCTCATCCTCCTTGTCCCGATACCATTCCTCGATGAAGGCGTTGAAGGATTTCTCCGGCGGGTGGGGGCGCACCGGATACTCCCGCCCCGGGTCTCCCGGCATGGGCGGGGTTCCGGAGTCGGCGCCTGGCAGGGCTTCCGGAGGGCCGTCCCCCCGCGGAACCGGCGGGAGGCGGCCCCCGCTTTCCTCCCCCCGTCCGGGGCGCCGGAAATAGGCGTCCAGAATGAGCCCGTCCCCGTCGGCGGCTATGATATTGGAGGCCGCCCCCCAGAGGCGCACCCAGAGGCGGGTCTCTTCCCCGCCCCGGAGGATGACCAGAAGAACGGTTCGGTCGTCGGGAACCTGCCGGGCCTCCACGATCCGTCCTCCCCGGATCCGGGCCCGGAGGAATTCCGCGAACCTCTGGGTGACCTTGGGTTTCGGGGGCTTTCGGGAAAGGGCGTGAAGCCGGGAACCCCCGGCGCTGAGGTTGAAGAAGAGGGTCCGGGTCTCGCCGGGCCGGTGGAGTTCCAGAACCAGGCTGCGGAAATCCGGCTGCCGCACGTCCTGGATGTGGGAACCCTGGAGGGGCAGTTCCGACAGGATGAGGGCGATCTCCCGATGGTTCAGCGACATCCTCAGGGGCTCCCCGTCAGAAGGGGGGCCGCCTCCTTCAGGAAAATCTCTGCGTCGGCGGCGGAAAAGAACACCATCCGTATCCGGGACAGTTTCGGCCCGCCGAGGAAGTAATCCTTCAGGAGTCCCGCGACGATCCGCGCCGCCCGGTCTTTGGGAAAGCCGTAGACTCCGGTGGATATGGCCGGGAAGGCCAGTGACGACAGCCCCTTCGCCTCCGCTTCCCGGATGGAACTGCGATAGGCATCGGCCAGAACCCCGTCCTCCCCGGCGGAGCCTCCCCGCCAGACCGGCCCCACGGTGTGGATGACGAATCTGGCCTTCAGGTTCCCGCCCCCGGTGGTGACTGCCCGGCCCGCGGGAAGCCCGTCGGGGTGCCGGGTCCGCCGGATTTCCCGGCACTCCCGGAGGATTACGGGCCCCCCGGCCCGGTGTATGGCCCCGTCCACCCCGCCTCCGCCCAGAAGGCCCGGATTGGCGGCGTTGACCAGGGCGTCCACCTCCAGCGCCGTGAGGTCCCCGGTTTCCACCGTCAGTCTGCCGCCGAAAAAAGTCCCTGCCGTCGCCATAAAAAAGTCCTCCCCCTTCGATTGTAATTCAAAACCTTCGGGCGGAGCATCTCCCCAGGATCTCCCCCGCCAGGTAGAAGGAGCCGGTGATCAGGATAGCCCCGCCCCGGCACTCCCGTCTGGCCGTCTCCAGGGCCTTCCCGGCGTCGGGGACGAGCCTGCTCCGGGGGTTGTGCCTGAGGCAGGCGGTGAGAAGCCGCTCCGGTTCACTGGACTTGAAGGTTCCGGGGGTGGTGACCAGGACGGACCTGAACCGGGGGCAGAGGATCTGGGCGATCTCCTGGTACCGCTTTCCCGCCACGATGCCCAGGATCAGTGTGTCCGGGTCGGGGTGGAGCTGCAGAAAGGAGTCCAGGAGCCTCCGGGCGGACATGGGGGTGTGGGAACCGTCCACATAGATGGGGGGCTCCTCTTCCAGCCGCTGGAACCGGCCGGGGATGAAGGCCTCCTCCAGACCCCGGGCCAGAACCGGCGGAGACAGGTCCGGGAAGACACTCCGGACCGCCGCGGCGGCCAGGGCGGCGTTTTCCGCCTGGACCTCCCCCAGAAGGCGGAGAAAGACCGGGAAGGAATCGCCCTCCGGCGGAGGAGCTGCCGGGTCCGATCCGGGGGTCTTCCACGAAATCCGGAACCGGGTTCCGTCTCGGCCGGTGCGGCAGTGGCGGATTTCCGCCTCCCGGGGGAGGTAGTGGAAGGGGCTCCCCGTTTCCGCCGCCCGGCGGCGGAACACGTCCAGTGCCTCCGGGGGCTGGGCGCTGGAGAAGACCGGAACTCCCGGCTTTATGATCCCCGCCTTCTCCCTCGCGATGGCGGGGATGGTGTCCCCCAGGAACTCCGTGTGTTCCAGCTCGATGGGGGTGAGGACCGACGCCTGGGGGGTGACCACGTTGGTGGCGTCCAGCCGGCCGCCCAGACCGGTTTCCAGGACCGCCCAGGGACAGCCCAATTCCTGGAACACCAGAAAGCCCAGACAGGTGAGAAGCTCGAAGGTGGTGGGGTGTTCCCCCCCGGGAAACCCGGCGGGGTCGAAGCGCTCCAGAAGGTCCCGGATCCTTTCGATGTTCCGCAGAAAGACCCGGTCCTCGATCTCCTCCCCCGCCAGGGTGATTCTCTCCTTGTAGGAAACCAGATGGGGGGAGGTGTAGAGTCCCGTCCGCAGTCCGTGGCGGCGCAGAACCGAGGCGATGAAGGCCGCGGTGGACCCCTTGCCTTTGGATCCCGCGACGTGAAAGTAGCGCATCCCCCGGTGGGGGGAGCCGAAAAGACCCAGCAGGTGATCCATCCGGTCCAGCCGGAAGTTGCGCAGACTGAAGGCCCGTTTCTCGAAGTTGGTGAAGCTTTCCAGAAAAGCGAAGGCGTCCCGCACGGACGCGAAGGCTGTCTTGATCATGTGTTTTTCAGTCTCCCGGGCGCCCGCCGGGCATCGCCCCGTCCCCCCGGGGGGTTCGCCGCCGCAGGGCTTCGCCGTGGGCGGTGAAACCTTCGTAATCCGCGAGGATCTGAACGTGCCGGCGCATTTCGTCGAAGGCTCCGGGGGAGACCCGGACCACCGAAGAGTGTTTGATGAAGTCCCGGACCGACACGGCGGAGCGGGTGAGGGCCTTTCCCCCGGTGGGAAGGACCGCATTGGCCCCGCAGGCGTAGTTGGCCAGGCTGAAGGGGGTGGCGGGACCCAGGAGGATCTCCCCGGCGTTCCGGATGAGGGGGAGGACATCGAAGGGGTCCCGGGTCTGGATCTGCAGATGCTCCGGGGCGAAAAGATTGACGATCTCCACCGCCTCCTCCAGGCTCTCCGTCAGGATCACCCCGCCGTAGCGGGAAAAAACGTCCCGGGCGAAGGTCCGTCGAGGCTCCGGAAGGGTTTCCACCATGGGGGGCAGCAGGGAGGCGACCTCCTCCGCCAGGGTCCGGTCTGACGTGACCAGAAGGGCCGAGGAATCGGAGCCGTGCTCCGCCTCGATGAGAAGGTCCAGGAGCACCAGCCGGGGGTCCGCCCCGCCGTCGGCCAGGACGATGGATTCGCTGGGCCCCGCGGGGAGGCCCGTGTCCACCCGGTCCGCCAGGAGTCTCTTCGCCGCGGTGACGAAGCTGCTGCCGGGCCCCACGATCTTGGTTACCTCCGGGATGGATTCGGTCCCGTAGGCCAGGGCCGCCACCGCCTGCGCCCCGCCCACCCGGAACAGGTCCCGGAGGCCCAGGATCCGGGCGGCGTAGAGACAGGCGGGGTCGACGGAGCCGTCCGGGTCGGGAGGGGTCACCACCGAAATCCGGGGAACCCCCGCCGTCAGGGCGGGAACGGCGAGCATGTAGAGCATGGAGGGGAAGCTCCCCCGACCCCGGGGCACATAGAGCCCCGCGGAGGCTATGGGAGAGGCCCTTTCCCCGGCGTAGACCCCGGGGCGGATCTCCTGAAAACTCATGGGCCCCGGCCTCTGGCTTTCGTGGAATCGGCGGACATTCTCCACCGCGAACTCCAGGGCCTTCTTCAGTTCCGGGGAAAGGATCCTTTCCGCCCGGAGGAACTCATCATCATCCACCCGCAGGGGAAGGGCGCCGATGTCGGCCCCGTCGAACTTTTTGGTGAACTCCCGCAGGGCCGCATCCCCCCGATCCCGGACCTCCTCGAGGATGGGCCGCACCAGCCGGACCGCCTCGGCGATATCGGTCTCCGAGCGCTGGAGCAGTCTCGTCCTTTCTTCCGCCGGCAGATTTTTCCACACCTTCACGACCATCGGTTCCACGGCGACTCCTCTTTCATTCCATCGGGCCCGGGACGGATTCCTTCGCCGGCCCTTCACCCCATCCACGACCGCTCCCTCTGCGGCGGCGGGTAAAAGGTATCCCGGGACCGGAGGCTTGGTCAACTTGAATTCCCCGGGGCCGGGGGGTATAAAAGAAAGGACATGAAAAAGGAAAACAGATTCGCCGCCGCCACGGCGGCGGCGGTTGCCCTGCTGGCGGCGGGGTTTCTGCTGGGGAGGTGGGCGGAACTCCCCGGCTCGGGAGGAAAAAAGTCCGCCGGGGCGGAGAGGGCGCCACTCGCCGCGCCGGGTCCGGCCCGGGGCATGGTGACGTTCCGCACCGGGGAAGCTTTTCGGCTGCGAAGCGGGGAGTGGGCGGTCCTGGAGGCGGGAGACCTGGTGGAGCCCGGCGACACCGTCAAGGTCGTGGATAACGGCGCGGTGGACCTGCAGTTCGGGACCCTCGCGGCGGCGCGCCTTCTCTGGAACAGCTCCGCCGCCTTCGAGGCGGTGGACTCCTCGGAGGGAGGGGAACTGACGGTCCGCCTGATCTCCGGGACAGGCCTCTTCACGGTGCGCCCCGGCGCGGGACGGGTGGGGGTCATGACCCCCGCCGGCGCACTCACGGTGACGGGCACGGAATTCCTCGTCCGCAGTTCCGGGGGAACCGTTCTGGCGGCGGTGGGGGAGGGGTCCGTGACGGGTCCGGAGGGGATCCAGGTCCCGGCGGGCCGGCAGGTGCGGTTCGGCGGCGGCTCTCCCGTGTACGAGGAACTCACGCCGTCCGTCCGGGAGGAGCTGGAGGAGTTGCGCCGGGTGCGCCGGGTGGATCTGCCCGACACCGGACTGCCCCGAATGGCCCGGGTGGTGGTGGAAACCTCCCCCGGGGACGCCCTGATTCTCCGGGATGGTCAGGTCCTGGGCAGGGGAAGCTCGGCGCTGGTGGTTCCCTTCGGCGAAACGGTGAGGTTCGATGTGGCGAAAAAGGGCTACCGAACCCGGAGCCTCGAAATCCCGGTGGTGTCCCTGGAGGCGGACAAGAAATACCTGGTCCGGCTCGAGCTGGACCCTTCTCCGGAGTTTCCCGACGACGGGGCGGAGGGACTTCCCGCGGTGAAAGGCGGAACCGGCGCCCTGGAAAGGGAGATCGAAAACCGGGAGTCTCAGTATCGGACCCTGAGCGGCGGGGCCGGAGAGCTGGAGCGGAAAGGCGGCCTGTCCCGGAGGGAGGCGGAAGCGGCCCTGGGTCGGGTGGCGGAACTGGAGTCCCGGACCGCGGCCCTCGCGGCTGCCCTTGCGGCGGAGCGGGAACGGATGCGGCAGGTCCTGGAGCGGCTGCGGGATGATGAGTAGGGAAGACAGGGGAGCGGAAGACCTCCGTCTCGGCCACCGGCCGACTGAAGGCTTGATTCTTTCCCCCCGACGGGGTAGAGTCGAGCCGGAAAACCCAGCGAGAGAGGAAAAGAAATGGTCGTGAAACCGATGATCCGCAACAATATCTGCATGAACGCCCACCCCCAGGGCTGCGCCCTGCATGTCCGGGAGCAGATAGACTATGTCAGAAAGCAGCCCCGGTTCAGAGGGCCCCGGAACGCCCTGATCATCGGAGGCTCCGCCGGTTACGGCCTGGCCACCCGGATCGCCGCGGCCTTCGGCGCCGGGGCGGGGACCCTGTCGGTGGCCTTCGAGAAGCCCGCCTCGGAAAAGCGGGGGGCCACCGTGGGATGGTACACCAGCGAAGCCTTCAAAAAGGAGGCGGAGAAGGCCGGCCTGAAGGCGGAGAACATCTACGGCGACGCCTTCTCCTTCGAAATCAAGGACGAGGCCATAGCCCGGATCAAAGAACTCTTCGGACAGGTGGATCTGGTGGTCTACAGCCTGGCCTCGGGGATGCGTCCTGACCCGGTTACGGGGGTCCAGTACCGGTCGGTGCTGAAGCCCATCGGCGAGGTGTACCGGGCCAAATCGGTGAACCCCATGACCGGGGAACTCACCGAGGTGGAGATCAGCCCCGCCGCGGAGGAGGAGATCCAGGCCACCGTCAAGGTCATGGGCGGCGAGGACTGGGAGATGTGGGTGGACGCGCTTCTGAAAGCGGGAGTCCTGGCCCCGGGGGCGGTGACCCTGGCCTACTCCTACATCGGGCCTGACATAACCATGGCGGTCTACCGGGAGGGCACCATCGGCCGGGCCAAGGAACATCTGGAAAACACGGCGAAGGTTCTGACCGGAAAAATGGCGGCCCTGAACGGCGCCGCCTATGTGAGCGTCAACAAGGCCCTGGTAACCCGGGCCAGCGCGGTGATCCCCGTGGTGCCGCTGTATCTGGGCATCCTGTTCCGGGTGATGGAGAAAAAAGGCCTCCACGAAGGCTGCATCGAGCAGATGTACCGCCTCCTGTCCTCCCGTCTCTACGCGGGGGGGCCGGTTCCCACCGACGATGAGGGACGGATCAGGCTGGACGACTGGGAGATGCGGGATGATGTGCAGAAGGAGGTTCTGGACATCTGGAACAGGATCGACCAGGCCGGGGTGGCGAAGCTGGCGGATTTCGACCGCTACCAGAAGGATTTTCTGCACCTCCACGGCTTCGGCTACGATTCCATCGATTACGACCGGGACGTGGATGTGTAACCGGCTCCCGGCCCTCCGTCGGGCCGGCCGACCCGGGCCTGACAAGGCCGGCGGCCGGGAAAAATCCGATTAGGCCACGTATTTCAGAAGAGGGTTGCGCTGAAGGTTTTATTGAGCCTCGGGACGGGCAAAATCTCCGATAAGGCCGCCTTCCTCGGGGGGCGCCGCCCGTCAGGGTTCGGCCCGCCGGAGGATGGACCGGGCCGCCAGATGTCCCGTGGCGAAGGCGGCCTGAAGATTGTAGCCCCCCGTGTCCCCGTCGATATCCAGAACCTCCCCGGCGAAGTGCAGACCCGGAACGAGACGGGACTCCATGGTCCTGGGGTTCACCTCATCCAGGCGGACCCCCCCCGCCGTCGCCATGGCTGTGTCGAAGCCTTCCATCCCTTCCACCGGAACGGGGAACCGGACCAGGAGTTCCCCCAGGCGCCGGGTCTCCCGGGCCGAGAGGTCCGCCCGGCGTCTGTCCCGGGTCAGCCCCGCGGCGGCGAGGACCAGGTCCGTCAGTCCGCGGCTCAGCGGCAGGTTTGCCAGGAAGGTCCCGATCCTGCCGGCCCCCTCCTCCTTCACCAGGGCGGGAAGGCCGGCGAGAAAGGTTTCCCGGTTCCGGGGGTGAAGAAAATTGACGGATAGAAGGTCCCCCGGCAGGATGTGGCGGGACAGGTCGAGGATCACGGGACCCGAGACCCCCCCATGAGTAAAGAGCAGCGCCCCGGCGCCCCGCCGGATGAGACGGCCTTCCCGCAGGACGGACGCCTCCACGGAGGGAAAGGCGTTTCCCGCCAGGGCGGCAAAGCCGGAGCTGAGGACGCCGCAGAGGGCCGGCCGGGGGGAAACGATGGAATGCCCCAGGCGGCGGGCCAGCTCGTAGCCGTCACCGGCGCTCCCGGTCCGGGGGAAGGAGAGGCCCCCCGTGGCCAGAACGACCCGGTCCACAACGAAGTCCGCGCCTTTCCCATGGAGCCGGAACCCTGTCCCGTCCCGGAGGATGGCGGTCACCCGGGAGCCCGTCAGAAGCCGGGCGCCCGACGCCGCCGCCAGAAGGGCCTCCAGGATGTCCCGAGCCCGACCCGATGCGGGAAATATTTTTCCATCCTCCCGGATCTCCGGGGAAACGCCCCGGAGGCGGAAAAAATCCACCAGAGCCTCCGGGGGCAGGGCGTGCAGGGCGGGGCGCAGGAACCTTCCATTGTCGCCGTAACGGGGAACGAACTCGTCCACCCCGGCGGCGTGGGTGAAGTTGCACCTCCCCGAGCCGGAGAGGAGCAGTTTCCTGCCCGGACGGGGGCCGCCCTCGAAGATCAGGGTTTCGGCGGCCCCGGCGAGGCCGGCGGCGGCCATGAGTCCCGCGGGCCCCGCCCCGATCACGGCTACGCGCATATCGGGCCTTTCTCGTCCCGGAGGCAGCCCCTCTGCGGGAGCCGACCGGGTCCCGGGCGGCGGCATGCGGGGGGCCGCGGCTCCGTCAGGATTTCTTTTTGAAAAAACCGAGGATCGATTTGATCAGGGAGGGTTTTTTCTCCTCCGCCTTCATCGGCGCCCCGCCGCCTGGGGCCTTCCCTTTCGGGGCAGCCCCTCCTTTCCCCTGCGGACCCGCCCCCGCGGGGGCCTTTCCCCGGGAGGAGGGGCCGGCCGGGGTCCGTTCCCTGGAGGATGCCCCGCCCGGAGCTTTCACCGGTGAAGGGGGCCGTTTTTCCGGACCCTTCCCCGCCCCCTGGGCGGAGCGGGGGACGCCTTCCCTACGGTCCCGATCGGCTGTCTTCCCGCGTCTGGCCCCGGCTTTTTCGTGGGCCTGAAAGTCCTCCCCGTACTTCTCCCTGTAGAAGGCGAGTCTTTCCTCGGGGGTCATCCTGCGGCCCGTGCCCTTCTTCGCCGGGTTGATGACCCTTTCCTTCCGGGGGTCGGCGCTGTCCAGGCCCCGGTTCCTGGGGGCCCCGCTTCCGACGGGTCTGCGGCGGCCCTCCCCGGCTCCGGAAGAGCGGGGGGCTGATGCCGCGACGGGACGGTCTTTTCCCGCCTCCCGGGGCGTCTCCTCCCGGGATCGCCGGCCTCCGGCTTCGGGCCGTCGGGAGGGCCTTCGCCCCTCCTCCCCGGGCCGCCTCCGCCCCCGGTCGTCCCTCTCCTCCCGGCGGCCGTACCTTTCGGTGCGGATCCGCATCCCCGCGCTCTTGTCCTCCGCCAGCAGAGTCTCGTCGAAGGGCTCCACGGGGATCTTCATGTCGATAAACTTTTCGATGGCCTCCAGGCCGAAGACATAGCGCTCGCAGGCCAGCATGACGGTCTCGCCGCTCTTTCCCACCCGGGCGGTGCGGCCGATGCGGTGGACGTAGTTCTCCGGGTCCTCGGGCACGTCATAGTTGACCACCATGTCCAGGTCTTCGACATGGAGACCCCGGGCCGCCACATCGGTGGCCACCAGCAGGCTGATGCGCCCCTCTTTCATGTCGTCGATGATCTGCAGCCGCTTCCTCTGGGGAAGGTCGCCCATCAGAAACTGGCTTTTATAACCGTTGATATCCAGGCGTTTGGAAATTTCCTCGGCGGCCCGTTTGGTGTTGGTGAAGATGATGGCGTTCCGGGGCTTCTTCCGCCCCAGGAGTCCCAGCAGCAGGGAAAATTTTTCCGCAGCGGAGACATGGTAAAGGCTCTGGGCGATGGTCTCCACGGTGACCTGCTCCGGGTCGATCTGGATCTCCTCCGCCCCGTTCATGTACTCCCAGGCCAGGGCTCCCACCCTCAGACCCAGGGTGGCGGACAGCAGCATGGTGAGCCTTTCCTCGGCGGGGCGCATCTTCCGGAGGAGTTTGCGCAGGTCCGGAAGGAAGCCCATGTCGAAGAGCCGGTCCGCCTCGTCGATGACCAGGATGCCCACATCCGTCAGGTCGATCTTTTTCTGGCGGGAAAAATCGATGAGCCGGCCCGGGGTGCCGATCATGATGTCCACACCCTCCTTCAGGAGTGACTCCTGTTTGGCATAGCCGATGCCGCCGAAAAAACTGCCGATCCTGAAGGGCAGGTATTTGCCGATCTTCTCCGCGTCGTCCTCGATCTGGGTGGCCAGCTCCCGGGTGGGGACGATGATGAGGGCCTTGCTTCCCCGGAACTTTTCGTTCGTCGTGAGCTGCTGGTAGATGGTGATCAGGAAGGCGGCGGTTTTGCCGGAGCCCGTCTGGGACTGGACGGTGACGTCCCGTCCGGCCAGGGTGTGTCTGAAGGTCTGTTCCTGGACAGGAAAGCACTGGACGAAACCCGCTTCGTCGATGGCCTTCTGCAGGCCAGGGTCGAGGTTAAGTTCGCTGAATTTCATGGTTCTCCTATTACGATGGGGAAATACTACCGGTTTTTTCCGAAATATCCAAGTGCTCCGGAAGGGGAGCCCCGGCAAGGACCCCTATGCCCTGACGAAGCCGACTTCGAGACCGGGCAGGTCGATCCCGGCGCACCGGACCGTCACCTCCCCGTCGGGGACCGTACCCCGGGGAAGATTGACCCGGGCTTCCAGGCCCAGCTCCGGAATCAGGACCACCCAGTGCCGGCCCTGGTTTTCCACCGCCATCGCCGGGAACACCCTGTCGGGATGCCGGCGAAGGTGGACCAGGGTCCAGTGGAGGTTGGAGAGCCTCTCCGCCTTCTGGACCCCGCCGGTCACCGCCTCGGAGGCTCCGATGCGCAGGGTTATCTCCTGGGCGGAAAGGAGGGGCATCCCCAGGATGTGGGCCCGGATCTGCTGGTGGGCCACCAGGTCCAGGTAGCGCCGCAGGGGACTGGAGACCCGGGTGTAGACCGACAGGCCCAGGCCCGCGTGGGGGGCGGGAAAGGAACTCACCGAACCGGCCCGCATCTGCCTGCGGCATGCCCACATCTCCGACAGGGTCCGGGGGTCGCAGGGGGAATCCGGCGGCTCCTGGGAAGCGTAGGGCAGGGGG
>JAKQWJ010000060.1 GCA_029562045.1 Spirochaetota bacterium
ATGGACGGATCGCCGCGGCGGGGGGGGATTCGAAATGGATCACCGACCTGGCCGCCCGCCGGATGGCCCACCGCCTGCGGGCCCGGCACGACGCCGTCCTGGTGGGGAGGGGGACGGCGCTGACGGACGACCCGGAGCTCACCCTGCGCCTCGCCCGGGGAAGAAACCCCTTCCGGGTGGTTCTGGATTCCCGCCTGTCCCTTCGGGAGGACGCCCGGGTCCTGAACCTTCCCGACCCGGACAGGACGATCCTCCTCTGCGGCCCCCGGGCGGACCGGGAAAAAATCCGGCGCCTCCGGGACCGGGGGGCGACGGTGATTCCCCTGGGGACGGAGGACCCGCCCGGGGAGGGTTCCGGCGCCGGACTGCCCCTGGGACCGGCATTGTCGGCCCTGGCGGGGCGGGGGATCCGCTCCATCCTGGTGGAGGGGGGCGGGGGTGTCCTCACCTCCTTCCTCCGGGAGGGGCTCTGGGACGCCGCGGCGGTTTTCATCGCCCCCGTCATCATCGGCCGCGGGATCGACGCCGTGGGGGACCTGGGGGTGAAGCGGGTGGCCGAAGCCTTCAGACTCGGGGAGGTCCGGGTCCGCAGGATCCGGGACCAGGTCCTGGTGGAGGGAAAGAATGTTCACCGGAATCGTTGAAGAGGTTGGCCGGGTTCTCTTCCTCCGCCGCTCGGGTGGGAGAGCACGCCTGGCGGTGGAGGCGGACCTGGTTCTCCGGGAAACCCGGCCCGGGGACTCCATCAGCATCGACGGGGTCTGCCAGACGGTGGTGGAGATCCGGGAGGGGTCTTTCGCGGTGGACTGTATGGCGGAGACCCTGGGGAAGACCACCCTGGGGGCTCTCGTCCCCGGGAGCCGGGTCAATCTGGAACGGGCCCTCCGGGCGGACTCCCGCCTGGGGGGGCACATCCTGCAGGGCCATGTGTCCGCCGTAGTTCCCATCCGGAGCCTCGGGGCGAGCCGGGACAATGTGTACCTGAGGGTGGACATCCCGGAGGGGCTTCTGCGGCACTGCGTGCCCGAGGGCTCCATCGCCCTGGACGGCATGAGCCTGACCATCGCCGGCATCTCCGGCACGGAGGTCCTGGTCAACATCATCCCGGCCACCCTGGAACGGACCTCCCTCCGGTTCAAGAAGGCCGGAGACCGCATGAACCTGGAGACGGACATCATCGGGCGCTATGTGGAGCGCCTCCTGGGCCCCCGCAGGCAGGACGGGAACCTCACCGCCGAAAGGCTGCGGGAATGGGGCTACGGGAACTGAAGGAGAGGGACATGAACGACATTTTCGCCGATGTGGACCAGGCGGTGGAAGAAATCCGCGCCGGCGGGATCCTCATCGTGGTGGACGACGAGGATCGGGAGAACGAGGGGGACTTCGTTATGGCCGCCGAACTGGTCACCCCCGAGGCGGTGAACCTGATGGTCACCCGGGGGCGGGGCCTGGTATGCCAGGCCGTGACGGAGGCCCGGGCCCGGGAGCTGCGGCTTCCGCCCATGGCCCCGGAGAACACCTCCGCCCACTCCACGGCCTTCACCGTCAGCGTGGACCTCCGGGAGGTCACCAGCACCGGCATCTCCGCCTTCGACCGGGCCGCCACCATCCGGGCCGTCGCCGACCCCCGGACCCGCCCGGAGGATCTCCTGCGGCCGGGCCACATCTTCCCGCTGACGGCCCGGGACGGAGGTGTTCTGGCGCGCCGGGGCCACACCGAGGCGGCGGTGGAGCTTCCCCGGCTGGCGGGACTCAGGCCCAGCGGCGTCCTCTGCGAGATCCTCGATCGGGACGGGAGCATGGCCCGCCTCCCCCGGCTCGCCGAAATCGCCCGGGAACTGGGGATGAAGATCCTCACCGTGGAGAGCCTGGTCCGCCGGATGGAGGAAAACGGGAAAAAAGATCCGGCGCCGCCGACCCAAACCGTGACGGACGCTCCCGTGCCGCCGGACGGAAACGGTGAAATCGCCGGCCCGTCCCCGGCTTCGGGCGGCGCCTCAGGATACGGGTCCGCCGGGATCCTCCGGACCGGGCCCCAGGCGGAGCCCGGCCCGGGCACCGCCTCCCCTGCGCCCGCCCCGGGAGCCGCCCTTCATTCCGGGGGCCCCGCGGAGCCCCCCCGGGAGCCTGCCGTCCCGCCCCGGCGCCTGGCGGAGAGCGCCCTCCCCACGGAGGAGGGGCTCTTCCGGGTGATCCTCTACGAGAACCCCGACTCCCCGGGACAGCCCCATCTGGCCCTGGTTTCGGACCGGGGCTTCGACCCCGAAGAGGCCCTGGTGCGGATCCACTCGGAATGCCTCACCGGAGAGGTCCTGGGCTCCCGGAAATGCGACTGCGGTTCCCAGCTCCGGCAGGGGATGCGCCGCATCGCCCGGGAGGGAGGAGTGCTGGTGTACCTCCGGCAGGAGGGCCGGGGGATAGGCCTGGCGGAGAAGATCCGGGCTTACGCGCTGCAGGACCGGGGTCTGGACACCGTGGAGGCCAACATCCGCCTGGGTCACGAGCCGGACGAGCGGGACTTTTCCATCGCCTCGACCATCCTCGCCGACCTGGGCATCCGGGGTGTCCGGCTCCTGACCAACAACCCGGACAAAATCGCGTCCCTCCGGGAGGGGGGTATCCGGGTGAAAGGCCGCCTGCCGCTGGAAATGGAGCCCACCCCGGAGAACCGGGCCTACCTGACGGCCAAAAAACGCCTCATGCGGCATCTGCTGGAGCAGGTGTGACCCGTCCGGAGGCGCGCCCCGGGTCATGGGCGGCGGGACGGAGGATGATCCTCCCGTCCGCCGGCGGCTCATCGAGAATCGACGACGCAAGGAGAAGGACATGCGCAAGGAAATCATCGGAAATCTGAACCCCGGAGACCGGAGGTTCGCCCTGGTGGTGGGACGGTTCAACGACTTCATCACCCGACGCCTGGAGGAGGGGGCCCTGGACTGCTTCGCCCGGCACGGCGCCCCGGAGGGAAACATCACCGTCGTCCGGGTGCCGGGCTCCTTCGAGATACCCCTCACGGCGGCGAAGCTGGCCCGGAGCGGCGGTTACGCCGCGGTGGTCTGCCTGGGGGCGATCATCCGGGGTTCCACCCCCCACTTCGACCTGGTGGCGGCGGAGGCGGCCAAGGGGGTCGCCCAGGCGGGCTTCTCTTCCGGGGTTCCGGTGATCTTCGGCATCCTCACCACCGACACCATCGAACAGGCGGTGGAACGGGCGGGGACCAAGGCGGGCAACCGGGGATGGGATGCGGCCATGTCCGCCATGGAGATGGCGGATCTCTTCGCGGCCCTGGAGCAGTAGCGGCCGGGGCTGCCCCTGCTCCGGGAGGAGCGCGCCGCCTTTTCCCCCCGGCCCGAAGCCGGGGGACGGAAGGCCGGCGGCGCCGCAGGGGGCGGACCGGCGGAGCCGGAAAGGGGAGGTCAGGTCGATTTTTCCGGCAATGCGAAGCGCAGGGTCCGGAGGATGTGCTCCCGCATGATCGTCTCCGCCATATCCATATTTCGCGCTTCCACGGCCCGGAACACCGACAGATGCTCCCGGTATCCCCGGCGGGCCTCCTCCGGGTCGAGCCGCAGCGAGTCGTTCCGGAAGCGGGCGTCGAAGGATTTGATGACGTCGATCATCCGGATCAGATAGGGGTTTCGGGCAGCCTCCTGTAAAAGCCGGTGGAACCCGCCGTTGGCCTCCACGATCTTTTCCACCACCCCCGCCTCGGTGGCCCGCTCCATCAGTTCCAGCTGCTTCCTCAGAGCGGCCAGGTCCTTTTCGTCCCCCTTCTCCGCGGCGAACCGGGCGGCCAGACCCTCCAGATGGGCCCGGATCCGGGTGTTTTCCCGCATGCCCCGGGACCGCAGGTCCTGGACATAGGTCCCTCTCCGGGGCCGGATCTCCACCAGCCCCTCGATGCTGAGGAGGCTCAGGGCCCTTTTCACCGTGGTGGTGCTGACCCCCAGATTCCGCGCCAGCGTCCGCTCGCCGATCCGGCTTCCCGGCGCCAGTTCCCCTTCCACGATGGCCTTTCTGAGCCTTTCATAGGCCGCTTCGGTGAGGGACTTGAGTTCTTCGCCGCCGCTCCCCAGGTTGGATCCGCTCATCGGATGAAAACGTCCTCCAGCGGCAGGTTCTGTTCGGCGGACAGTTTCCGGAGATCCGCGATCATGGCCTCGTTCAGCGGGATGCCGTCCCGCAGCCGCTCCCTATAGACCCTGCCCATCCTCTCCCCGGGGTACCGCATGGGGCCCGAGCCCTCCACCGTCGGCGCTCCGTGAATCCGGCCGATCATCTCCTCCATGAGCCCCGGGAAATCCGCCCCGGAGGGGAAGGCGTCGATCCGCAGGGCCCCGAAGGCGTGGGTCTCGGCGCCTTTCTTTCTCAGGGTGCTTCCTCCGTCCCCGGAGAGGACACCCGCCAGGATGTCCACCATCAGGATGAGGCCGAAACCCTTGTGGATGCCGTACAGAGGGGAGCTGCCCAGCGGGAGGATGGCTCCCTCCTGCCGGAAGTACTCCTCCGGGTCGGTGATGGGTTCGCCTTTCCGGTCCACCGCGAAGCCCGGAGGGATGGGTTTTCCCTCCCAGCCGAAGCGGCGGATCTTGTTGGCGATGGCCATGGTGGGAGCCATGTCCAGCACGAAGGGGTCGTGATTCTTCGCCGGGGCGGCGAAGGCGATGACATTGTTGCCCACCAGGCGGCCCGTTCCCCCGGGGCCGGCCACGGTGGACCCGCCGGTGGAGACATGGAACCCCAGCATGTTCCTCCTGGCGGCCATCAGGACATAGTAGGCCCCGGCGCCGCAGTGGTTGCTGCCGCACACCGAG
>JAKQWJ010000067.1 GCA_029562045.1 Spirochaetota bacterium
TCATCCCGGGGTCGGTGACGGTCCTGCGCAACGGCCGCCGGGAGGACGCCTTCTCGGTGGATTACGCCACCGGCCTCCTGACCTTCCCCTTCGAACCCGCCGCATCGGACCGGATCGAGATCTTCTACCGCACCTACTCCGGCGAGGGGGAGGGGGGGGACATCCTCTTCGGCAGCGGCAGCACCGTGGAACTGCGGAAGGACCTTCAGCTGAAGGTGGCCACGGGGCTGCGCTGGAACGTGCTGAAGGGGAGCTACAGCGCCGAGGCGGGGGACCACGAAGGCTTCCTGGGCGCCTCGGCCCGGCTCGCGTACAACGGGGAAAAGCTCCGGGCCGCCGCCGACGGCGCGGTGATGTACATGAACCCCGACACCTCCGGCCTCCTGCGGCTGATGGGCATGGAAAAGCACGAGATGGAGCTGGAGATGTCCAAGTACAACATGTTCCCCTCCTCCATCCCCGCCCCGGGCAGCCCCTACGCCGACGGCATGACCGGCGCCAACCGGGGGCGGCTCTTCTTCAAGAACTACGAAAAGACGGACCTCCTGGGGTCGGTGACGCTGAACTCCTACGCCTCCTCCCCCACCGACAGCTTCCCCTACGAAACCGGGTCCTTCCCGGGGCCCTACATCGCCTCCGCCGCCTCCGAAGGGGCCGGCGAGGTGATGGTGATGGATTTCGCCATGGACTCCGGGGCCGGGGAGGAGTGGGTGGGGGCCCAGCTGAACCTGTCCTCCGGCTGGGCCGGGTCCCTGGACCTGTCCCGGATCACCTCCATCCGCTTCGCCTACAAGGCGGCGGATCTTGCCGGCGGAACCGTGACCCTGCGGCTTCAGGCCGGCTCCCTAGACGAGGACCTGGACGGGGACGGGGTCCTGGACGAGGAGACCGGCGCCTCCTCCCGGGGCTACCCCTTCAATCACAGGGGAATGACCCTCCTCGTGGGGGCGGGGCAGAAGGGCCTGGGCAACGAACGGCGGGATTCGGAGGACGCCAACGGCAACCGGGTGCTGGACCGGGAGAATCCGGGCCTGGTTTTCGCCGACGATGTAGCCCCTCTGTCCGCCCCGGGCGGCTGGGAAACGGGCCTGGTCAAAATCCCCGCCTCGGAGCGGAACAGACTGGCCGCCACCCGGTCCCTGCGCCTGATCCTGCGCAGGACCGGCGGCTCCCCGGCGGGCCGGGTTCTGGTGGGAAAGTTCGTCTTCGAAGGCGCCTCGGCGGCGGCCCGGGCGGAGGGGGCGGGCTCCCTGTCCCTGCGGGAAATTCCCGAGGTCCTGGGGGACATCGCCCCCGACCAGGGGACCCTTGCCCAGGCCTTCGGGGATGTGCTGGACACCTTCCACTCCCGGGACGGCGCCCAGCATGTTCTGGAAGCCCGGTGGGAAGATGCTCCCCCGGCCCCGGGGGCGGCCTGGGAGATCCGCAGCTTCACCACCCCGGTCCCCGCCGGGTCCTACCGGACTCTCAACCTCTTTCTCCGGGTGGCGAGACTGGACTCAGAGTCCCCTCCGGGGCCTGTTACGCAGGATCAGGTCCTGCTCCTCTCCTACACCGACGCCCAGGGCCGGGGTCTGCGGCGGCTGGAAATTCCCCTGACGTCGGCCACCGCCGACAATGTCTGGAACCGGCTCTCCGTGGACCTGCCCGGCGGGCGGGCCCGCCTGGGCTCCCAGGCGCTGGCCCCGCCCCTTGTGGACGCCGACCACGGGGAGCTTGTCCGCTTCAGCCTGAGCATGGAAAACCGCGGGGGCGGGGCCGGGAAGGGGGTCCTGTACCTGGACGAGGTCCACATGTCGGACCCCCGGGACGGCCTGGGTTTCGCCGGCTCCCTGGACCTCTCTTTCAGGGCGCCGGGCACGGTGCTGTCCCTGGGGGGAGCGCCCCTGGTGTCCAATCTGGAGGTCTCCCAAACCCTGAACGCCCGGACCTCCCGGTTTCAGACCCGGAAGGACGCGGACACCGACCCGGGGAAGCTGAGCTCCTCGACGGCGGCGTCGGCGGATATCCTGGAGACCCTGGGCATCCGGGGGGAGTTCGCCTTCTCCCGGCTGGAGGACCGGATCCTGTACGAAGGGGGGCACGAACTGCGGTTCCCCGCCCGGGACGGACCCCTGGTCCTGACCGAAAAGTTCAAGCGGGACTTCGGCAGCCCCAGCCCCGCCATGAGCCGGGAAAACAGGGTCCGCCTCGCCCTCCTGCCGGGTCTTTCCCTGGGGGCCGGCGCGGGGAGCGTCCTGTCCGCGGGAAACCTGGGCCAGACCTGGGACGGCTCGGCGGGCTACGAGAGCCCGGATTTTTTCTCCCTGAAGATGAACGGCGGCCTGGAAAACAACGCCGACGGGTATGTATTGGAGAACGAGGGCTACGGAGAGAGCTGGATCTCCGCCTACCGCCTCCTGGAACCCTGGACGAAGGGGACCGGCGGCCTGCGCCGCGGCCGATACCGGCTGGACTCCTCCCTCACCGGCGAGAGCCTGGGTCTCATCCTGGGGCTGGAGTTCGGCTATCACAACTCCGCCCGGCAGGACCTCCGCCAGCGGAACGACGCCGAGATTTCCCTGGAACTGCCGCTGCGCATCCGCAGGGGGCCCCACGATCCCGGAAAGCGTCTTTCCCTGTGGTACAGCCGCAAATCCTCCATGCTGAGGGAGGTCCCGGCGGGGGGTTCCTTCGACACCGACCTCCGGACCTACGGCGACGCCCTGGCGGATCACCGGTACTTCTGGACCTCTCCCCCCTTCGCGGAGATCCTCGCCCCTCTGGAGGCCTCGCCCTTCGGCGGGGACACCCTCCGGGACGCCCGGGGGGAATACAGTTCCCGGACGGGTCTGCGCTTCTCCCGGCCCCTGGGTTCCCGGGTCACGGACCTCCTGATTCCCTCCCGGGCGGAGGC
>JAKQWJ010000081.1 GCA_029562045.1 Spirochaetota bacterium
ACCGGGCCGTCAAACCGGGTCGTCAAACCAGGCCGTCAAACCAGGCCGTCAAATCGGGGATGGGCGGGACCGCAGAAGAAGAGTCCTGAGGACGGGCCGCCGCTCAGGGCCGGGCGGCCGGGCGGCCCGGGCCGCCCGGCCCTTACGGGAGAAGAGCCTTTTCGGTTTCCGCGTCGAAGAAGATCGCCTTGTCCATGTTGGGAATGAAGGAGGCCACATCCCCCACCTTGTAGACATGGTCGGTGGGGACCCGGGCCACCAGCTGATGGGCCCCGGTGTTCATGTAGAGATGAATCTCCGCCCCCAGGGGCTCCACCACCTCGACGGTTATTTTCATCGATTTCCCCGGCGCTTCCCGGTCGGAAAAAGTCAGGTCCTCCGGGCGGATGCCGAAAATGATGTTTTTCCCGATGTAGGGTTTTACCAGCGGGATGTTGCGCCCCGTCACGGCGACCCGGAAGTTCTTCTCCACCGCGAAGAGGGTCCCCCCCTCCTCGGCGATCTGGACATCCATGAAGTTCATCGGAGGAGAGCCGATGAACCCCGCGACGAAGCGGTTAATGGGAAAATTGTACAGCCCCAGGGGATCCCCGATCTGCTGGATGAAGCCGTCCTTCATCACGACGATCTTGTCCCCCATGGTCATCGCCTCCACCTGGTCGTGGGTGACGTATATCATCGTGGCCTGGAGACGGTTGTGCAATGCGGATATCTCCGCCCGCATCTGCACCCGCAGTTTCGCATCCAGGTTCGACAGAGGTTCGTCGAAGAGGAACACCTTGGGCTGCCGGACGATGGCCCGTCCCACCGCGACCCGCTGGCGCTGCCCCCCGGAGAGGGCCTTGGGCTTGCGCTCCAGCAGCATTCCGATGTCCAGGATTTTCGCCGCTTCCCGAACCCGGTTATCGATTTCGGCTTTGGGGAACTTCCGGATCTTCAACCCGAAGGCCATGTTGTCGTAGACCGTCATATGGGGATACAGGGCATAATTCTGGAAGACCATGGCGATGTCCCGATCCTTGGGAGGAACGTCGTTGACCAGTTTTCCGTCGATGGTCAGTTCCCCTTCGGTTATGTCCTCCAGACCCGCAATCATGCGAAGAGTGGTTGTTTTCCCGCAGCCCGAGGGCCCGACGAGGACCACGAACTCCCGATCCTGAATGATGATGTTGGCATCGTTGACGGCCTTGACCCCGCCGTCGTAAACCTTGGATATGCCCTTGAGTTCCACCGTTGCCATGAGCGCCTCCCGATGATTTATCTTATGGCATCAATAGTAGAAGACATTTTTTGCGCTGTCAATGAAAATATCAGAAAGCCTGACGCTGCCGCCAGCCCCGAAGGGCCTCGTCGAGCCCCGCCCCTCCGGCGGGACCGGTGGTCCTTTCCAGCAGCCAGGGGATGACGACCTGGGACTTCAGGATTTCCCAATTGTCGGGGACCGGAGGAGGAAAAATCAGGGCCTCCTCCGAAGGGATGTGACCGGACAGATGGGGATAGAACCGGGGATATTCGGTTTCGTTGACCCCTTTCAGCGACGACAGGCCCGAGGCGATGCCGAAGACATGGGTCATTTTTTTTCGGGAAGACTCCAGAAGCATCTTCTGGGTTTCCCTGTCCAGCAGCCATCGCAGGAAGGTCTCGGCGCCCCGGGGGTTTCGCCCCCGGAGAGGGATGCCCGCGAAGAGGATCCTGTTCGTGGCGAGGATCCTGTTCTTGTGCGACAGCCAGCGGAAGTCCAGGGAAAGCCGCCTGTTTTCCGGAAGGAGAAAGAAGTCCGCCAGGGTGGAATAGGCGAATTTCGCCCGGCCCAGGGAAACCTGACGGTAGGGAGGATCGTAGAGGTATTTTTCCTGATAGACGATCTCCGCCGCGGAGCCCCCGTTCCTGGTTTCGGACCAGGTCCGCAGATATTCCACCGCTCCCCGCAGGGCGCGCTCGTTCCAGGCCAGGGAAGAGTCGGAACCTTCGGTGAAATCGGCCCCCAGGAGCATTGCGGTCTGCAGCAGGAACCCGGGGTTCCATCGGGGGGCGAATCCCATGGAGCTGAATCTTTCTCCCTCCGGGCGGTTGTGTTTCTGCGCCAGTTCCTGCACCGAGTCCAGGTTCAGCAGAAAGGTGGAGGCTTCCTCCTCGGGGACCCGGGAGTCGAACATCAGAATGGGAAGATCGAAGGATATGGGAACCAGGAGCTGCTGCTTATCTTTCCGTCCCATGGTGAGGAGAGGGGAATAGAAGGCGGTCCGGGGGATGCGCTTCTTGTCGAAGAGATGGTTCAGGGATCGAAAACGGCTCAGGGAGGAACGGCCCGCGATGTCCCGGGCTATGACCAGATCGGGGGCCGTCTTCCCTGCGGCCGGCGACAGGGATGGGGTCTCCGCGTAGTGCACCTCCAGCCGGTATGTGTTCTGGGTGGAGTTGAAGGTTTCCGCGTAGGAGGCGATCTCCACCCGGTCGGTGTGGAGGGTCACGACGCCGCCGGGAAAAAAGGAACAACCGGACAGGGCCAGCAGAAGGAGCAGGATTGGGATGATCATTCCGGTCCCACTGTAGGCGGCGGCGATGCGGTTGTCAATCCCACATCGGGACGGGTCACCCCCGCCGGGGCCGCGGGGACCGCCGGGGAGGCCTCCGCCGCCGGGGACGGCCGAGGCGCCGCAACCGGGGAGGTCCCGGGAAAAAGGCCCGTCGCGGGACATTTGGATTTACAGAAATTCTCCCCTGTGGCATACTGGAACCATGCTGGTTAAAAACCCCGACATCTATGCCCTGATCGAACGGATAAGCATCCACTACACCAACAACCTGGGAAACCGCTATCTGCGGCAGGCCTTCATGTCCATGTCCCTGGACGGGCGCACCTGGGAACTCGTCGCGGGGGTCACGGATAAGTTCAAATATTTCTCCACTCAGGGTTTCCACCTGGACGAGCTGTACGACCGGATCATCGCCCTGGCCCGTTTCGTGTATTCCGCCAGGACCGAGGCTGCGCCGAATCTCCGGACCCTCCTGGCTTCCACCGGCGGCGCCGGTCAGGACCGGGTGCTCCGGGATATGGCGGTCAACAATTTCGCGTCGAATCTGGGGATACTGTCGGATCTGGTCAACGAACTCTACATCCTGACGGTGGATACGGACAAAAAATTGAACGGCGCCGCCAACCCGGTTTTCAAGGGTTTCCCGGAGCTGCAGAATCTGGGACGGTATCTGACACCGTAAAAAGGCCGCTCCCGGGGCGGGGCCGCCGATCCCCGGAAAGCGCAGAAGAACCGTCTCCCCGGGGAGTGATCGATGGCGTGTCGGCGTCCCGCCATATCCTCCCGGAAAGCGTAAAAAGCGCCGCTCCCCCATGGGGAGCGGCGGGGTTCTCATTTTCCGGCGGACAGCTCGTCGGCGGCCTGGAATATTTCCCGGTACAGTTCGTCCAGTCCGCCCACTTCGATGCTGGAGAAGGCGACCCGGAGCAGCCGGTCCTGCAGGGCGATGGTCCCGATCCCGCGATCCAGAAGCCGGCGCCGCAGGGTGTCGGCGGAGATGCCCTGGCACAGAAAACTCATGAAATAACCGGAGTTGAAGGGGATTTCCTTCAGGGCCCGTCCGGTTTTCCGGTGCGCCAGGATTTCCTTGACCTTCGCGTAGCGCCCCCGGAGGATTTCAAATTTGCGCTCTTTTTCGGCCTGATAGGTGGGGCTTTTCATCACCCGGATCATGATGCTCTGGGCGAGCCGGGAGGAGTTGGAAACCGAGGCCCGGAGGGAGGAGATGGTCTTCGTTCCCAGCGCGGTGTAGACCTCCGGGGACATCCCCTTCGACCCATGGGTTATGAAGGCCACCCGGAAACCCCAGACGAAGTCCTCCTTGGTCGACCCGTCCACCTTGACCGCCAGCACCCGTTCGTGCAGGTTCGCGAAGACGGCGAATACCGATTCGGTTTCGGTTCCCTCTTCGTAGAAGAGGCCGTAGTAGGCGTCGTCGGCGATGGCCAGGATATCAACGCCGCGGTCGGCGGCGTCCCGGACGACCTTGGCCAGAGCCGCGGTTTCGTTTTTCCTCGGGGCGTAGCCGGCGGGGTTGTTCGGGAAGTTCAGGAGCAGGACGATCTTTCCGGAGCCGGAATTCTTTCTGATGGTTTCCTCGAGTCCCGCCAGGTTGAAGTTCCAGGCCTCGTCGAAGAACGGAAAGGACACTATCTTCGCCTGCTGCCGGTCGGTGAAAATCAGTTCGTAGTTGTCCCAGAACAGGTCCGGGATGATGACCACATCCCCCGGATTGACGTAAAGCTCCGCGGCGGTGGAAATCCCCGGCGTCAGTCCCGGGGCCACCACGGGCAGCGAAATGGGGACCCCTCGAAGACTCGGGTTCTTCCGGATCATTTCCTCTTTCCAGAGCTGTCTGAGCTCGTCCACCCCTCCGACGGGGGCGTAGGAAACCGATTCCACCGGGTCGAGCCCCGGGGTCAGCGCCGCCACGGAGGGCAGAATCATCGGCTTCCCGCCCTCGTAGGCCATTCCGATGGTGGCGTTGTGCCTCTTCGCCAGTTTACCGGCTTCGGCGCCCTGGGCGACAATGCCTTTGGGAAAGTACAGCCGCCTGCCCCGATCGGAGAGGAGCCGACCGGCCACGCAGGTGTCCAGCACCTGATTGAGTTCGGTTGCTAAAGGGTTCATACATTATGATATAATCGCTGCCGATGGATCTGTCAAGGTTGAAAAGGTTTCCCGTCCTCCGGCGCCTGGCCGCGGCCGCGGCGGCGCTGGGCCTGGGAGCGGCGGCGGCCGCACTGCTGATCCGCGCCGGGCTGGGGGCCGCGGGGCTCATCGCCGTGGCCCTGCCGTTTTCCCTCCTGGCGGGAGCCCTGGCAGGTGCGGGACCGGGCCTTCTCGCCCTTGCCGCATTTCCGGCGATTTTCCGCCATTCACTGCCCCCTCCGGACCGGTTTTTCCGTTTCAACCCTCCGGGGGATCTCCCCCTGGCGGGCTTTTTTCTCCTCGCGGGGGCCGCGGGGGTCCTGATCGTTTCCCGGCTGCGGGCGGCGGCGCTCCGGGCGGAGGAGGAGACCCGGCGGGCCAGGCTCATGTGCCGGCTGGTCCAGGGCGTCGCCGGGGCCCGGGGGGCGGCGGGTGTCCTCGCGGCGGCCCGGGAGGCCATGGAGGAGGTCATGTCGGACCGGGTGGGGTTTTTCCTCCCCCGGGGAGAGACAGGGCTTCTGGAGCTGCGGGACCGGGTTCTGGTTCCCGTCCCCGCCGGGGCACTGCCGAGACGGGTTCTGGACGAGAAACGACCCGCCGGCCGGGGGACCCCGATCATGGGAGGGGAGGACCGGCTCTGCCTTCCCCTCCTCTCAGGGGAAGGCCGCGTTCTGGGGGCCATGGAGGTCCGCTGTGGCCGTTCCCGGGATTGTTTTTCCCGGGAGAAGCGGGATCTTCTGGAGGCGATGGCACGGCAGGTGGCCGCCGCTCTGGGTCGGGAGGAGTCCGCCGAGTCGGGCCAGCGGGAGATCCTGGCGGCGGAGGAGGAGAAGCTCCGCTCCTCCCTGCTCCGGTCCCTGTCCCACGATTTCCGGACCCCCCTGGCGGGCATCGTCGGCGCCGCGGAGTATCTGCTGAACAACCCGGGGGACCCCTCCTCTCCCGGGAACAGGGAACTCCTGGCCAACATCCACGACGAGGCGGCCTGGCTGGCCCGGATGCAGGAAAACATCCTGAGCCTCACCCGTTTCGATTCGGAAAATGTGGCCCTGAGAAAAGTGGCCGAAGCGGTGGAGGAGGTGGTGGGCTCCGCTCTTCGGGCGCTGTCTCTGCGTCTGGCGGACTACCCGGTGACGCTGCGTTTTCCCGACACGGTCCTGATGGTTCCCATGGAAAGCGTCCTCATCGAGCAGGTATTGATCAATCTGCTGGACAACGCCATGAAGTACTCCGACCGGGGCTCCCCCATCGAGGTTTCCGTGGAGGCCGGTTCCTCGGAGGCGGTCTTCGAGGTGGCGGACCGGGGGCGGGGCCTTCCGCCGGAGGATCTGGAGCGGATCTTCGAAAAATTCGACCGCGGCGGGGGAGGGCAGACCCGGGGCATCCGGGGTTCCGGTCTGGGGCTTTCCATCTGCAGGGCCATCGTGGAGGCCCATGGGGGCCGCATCCGCGGGTTTCCCCGGGACGGGGGCGGCGCCCGGTTCCTCTTCACCCTGCCCCTGGAGGTGGACTGCCATGGCTGACAAGCCCCTCTTTCTGGTGGTGGAGGACGACCGCTCGATCCGGAACATTCTGAAGGCGGTCCTTTCCACCCAGGGCTACGGCTTCGTCGAGGCGGAAACCGGCCGGGAGGCGCTGTCCCTGGCGGCCTCCCATGTCCCGGACCTGGTGATCCTGGATCTGGGACTCCCCGATATGGACGGTCTGGGGGTCATCCAGGGGCTGCGCGCCTGGTCTCAGGTCCCGATCATCGTCATCTCCGCCCGGGGGCAGGAGCGGGACAAGATCGCCGCCCTGGATGCGGGGGCCGACGATTATCTGTCCAAACCCTTCGGGATGGGGGAGCTTCTGGCCCGGATCCGGGTGTCCCTCCGGAACAGGGCCCGACTCCCGGCCTGGGACGGAGCCCCGACCGCCGCCTCCTTCAGGGTGGGGGATCTCAAGGTGGACTTCGAGGCTCGCCGGGTCTTCCTGGGGGAGGAGGAGGTGCACCTGACACCCATCGAATACAAACTGATGACGGTCATGGCCCGAAACGCGGGGAAGGTGCTGACCCACAACTATCTGCTCCGGGAGGTGTGGGGACCCGGAAGCGGCGACCAGAACCATTACGTGCGGATCTACATGGCCGGGCTGCGGCGGAAACTGGAGCGGGACCAGACCCGCCCCCGGTACATTTTCACCGAAGTGGGGGTGGGCTACAGACTGGCCGACGAGTGAGGGCCCGGGGCGTCGTTCTTTTCGATCTGGAATATTTCGATGAAAATTTCCAGAGCCGCGAAAAAGAAGATGAGGATCATGGGCCCCAGGATGAGCCCCTGAAACCCGAACAGCCGCAGGGCGCCGAGGATCGAAAAGAAGATCAGCAGCGGGTGGATCTTTATCTTGTCCTTCAGGATGAAGGGCCGCAGCAGGTTGTCCAGGGTGGAGATCAGGACCGCGCAGAGGATCCCCAGGGCCAGGGCGGGGCCATGGCCGGCCGTCGCGAGTTTGTACAGGGTCACCGGGACCCAGACCCCGGCGGCGCCGATCATGGGAATGAAGGCGAAGAAAAACAGGACCAGCGACAGCAGCAGATACCCGGGTATGGTGAAGAAGTAAAAAAGCGCGAAGGCCATGACGGCCTGGTACAGGGCCACGAGAAAGTAGCCGCTCAGGAGGTGCAGCACGGTTTCGCGGAAGTTCCGGATGAACACCTGCAGATGCCTGGTTTCCAGAGGCACGGCCCGCATGAAGAGGCGCAGCAGGTACTTCCCGTCCACCAGCAGAAAGTACAGGGTAAATACCATGAAGCACAGGGTGACAACCAGGTCAGCGAAGTTCCGCAGAAGCATCGTGGAGGTGCGCAGCAGCAGGGAGGCCCCCTCCCGGAGGGCGGAGAGGATCTGGTCCGACAGGTTGAGTTTCGACAGATCGTAGCTCCCCAGGGTGATCTCCTTGATCATCACCACCAGCGGAGCGTCGGGTTCGAACCGGAGGACGTCCCGGTATTTTCCGACCATGTGTTCCACCAGCTGCACCACCTGAAAGGACTGGCGGATCAGTTCCTTGACGATCAGAAACAGGGGAAGCACGATGATCAGGATGGAGACCAGGGCCAGAACCCCGGCGGCCGCCTTTTTCAGAACAGGCGCGCCCCGTTTCCCCCCGGGGATTCGCCGGACTGCCCGCTGGTAAAGAGGGTCGACGATGATATACACTAGAAGGGACCACAGGAGGGTGGAAAAGAAGGGGGAAAAAACCCAGAGCAGCAGCAGCGCCAGGAGGACGAAAACCACGAGAAAAATGTACTTGTGGATCCGGACCTGCTTCATGGCCACCCCCTCCGAGCCGCATGCTATCACAGATGTCCGGGTTGGGAAATGCCGTATCCGGGCAGGGAGGAAAAACGAATGAAAAAAACGCTCATGGCCCTCGCCGCCCTGGCGCTGGTCTTGTCCGGGTGTCTGCAGACGGAAACGAAGATCACGGTGGATTCCGCCGGGGCGGGAACCATAGAACGCACCCTGGTGCTCCGCAGTGATGTGGTGGAGATGATGAAGGGCATGCAGGCCTTCGATTCCTCCAGGAAGGATGCCTCGATTTTCGACGAAAACAAGCTCCGGACAGAGGCGTCGAGTCTGGGGGAAGGGGTGCGTTTCGTCTCCGCGGCTCCGGTGCGGACCGGCAGCGGCGAGGGTTACAGGGCAGTCTACTCTTTCCGGGACATCTCCCGCCTCCGGGTGAACCAGACCCCGGGGAGCGCCGTGTCGGAGGCCGGGATGGACCCTTCGGGCACGGCGGAGGAGTACCTCACCTTCTCCTTCACCAGGGGGAATCCCGCGCGCCTGGTGATTCACCTGTATCAGTCCGCGGCGGACGGCCCCGGCGCCGAGCCCCGGGGCGGACAGGGAGGGCCGGTGGAGGATGAAGACGATGATGCGGATGACGAGGAAGCGGCCCTGGGCGCGGAAACGCTCCGGCAGTTCTACGGAGACATGAAACTTCTTCTGACCCTGGAGGCCGGCAGGACCATCGTCGAAAGCGACGCGGATTACCGGAGCGGAAACACCGTCACCCTGATGGACCTGGATTTCGAAGCCCTGTCCGGAAACCCCGAAGCCTTCGACCTCCTGGCCCGGAACAAGATAGGAACCCTGGAGGAGATGAAGGAGTTTTCCCGCAAGTATCCGGGAATCCGGCTGGAGTCGAAAAAAGAGGTTACGATCCGGTTCCGGTGATGGTCCAGGCCATGATTCTGGCTGCGGCCCAGCGGGCGGCTTCCCGGAGCATGGGGTCGCTGCCCTGGGCGTAGAGGGACACGAGGGGAAGGAGCGCCCGGGAGCCCCGGTGGGCCGCGGCGAAAAGGGCGTTGCGCCGAAGGGCCGCCTCGGATATCCAGCTCCGGTCCAGAACGGTGCCCCGGAACAGGGTCTTTTTCAGCCGACCCTCCGGCGCCTCCAGGACCGCCGCCAGCGGAACCCCGGCGCCCAGGACGCCCAGTCCGGTGTCCGCCGCCATGGGGGGATGCCGGTTCAGGGGGCAGACCTCCTGGCAGATCTGGCAGCCGTAGAGGGTGGGGCCCCACGTCTCCCGGATATCCTCCGGAACCCGGACCGGATCGGCGGCCAGCCCCTGGATGCAGCGCTCCCGGAGGACAAGGCCCGGACCCCTAATCGCCCCGGTGGGGCAGGCGCGGATGCAGGCATCGCAGGCTCCGCAGATCTCTCCCGGCTCGGGGAGGGGGACCGGCCGAAAAGGAGGACCCGTCCCCGGGGAGAGGCTTCTCTCCGGGGACGGAAAGAAAATACCCCCCAGCACGAAAAGAGAGCCCTCCCCGGGCAGATAGACCAGGCTGTTTTTTCCCGCCCGACCCAGCCCCGAGGCGACGGCCAGTTCCTTCTCCGGCAGGGGGGAGTTGCAGAATATCCGGTGCGCCGGCAGGGCCTCTACCCTGGCTCTTCTCCGGGCCTCGCCCGGGGTCTCCCCCGGACCTTCGCCCGCGGAGGCCGCCAGCGCCCGGAGTCGGAGGGTCATCTCCCGATAAAAGTTTTTCCTGGCGAAGGGGGCGAGGACCCCGACGGGGTTGTCCGGATCCGGCGCATCCTCTCCGCCCCCGCCGTAGGGAAGGGCGCTCATCATCACCACTCCGAAATCTCCGGCCAGGAAGCGCGGCGGGCGCAGGCCGAAGCGGGGAGCGAGGCCGGACAGGAGATGAAGGATCTTTTCCGATGGTCGTCCCGCATTCATTAAAATCTTACCCGTAAAGAAGTAAAATCTCGATCGCCGCCGTCCCTTCCGTTGACAGCGGGAGGTTTATTCCCTAAAATATAATACCATGGGCTTGGATAGTCGGAAACCTCCTGCGCAGAGCGCCTCCGGAAGCCGGGACGCCGGCGAACAGAGCTTTCTGGTGCGGGTATTCTCCCTGTTCCTCGGGGCGGGAGACCCGGAAAAGGAAAAGAGGCGGCTCCTCAAGCAGGTGGACCGGGATGTGAAAAAATCCCGGCACAAGTTCTTATCCCCCCGGAGCGGGCAGGCCCTCCCCGCCCTGGCCAAGTTCTTTCACGATATATACAAGGTGGTCGGCTCCGCCCAGACCCTGCTCCGGAACTCCGACACCTCCACCGCCCTCCGGGACATCATCGTGGAATCGCACCTTTCCGCGGAGATTCTCGCCCGCAAGGAATCCTTCACCGAAGAAAAAATCCGGGAAAAAGCGCAGAGTGTGGACGTCAAGCAACTGACGGCGGAGATCAAGGACGGGTTGATCTCTTTTTTCGCCGCCTTCAACGGAGACCTCATCAGAAGCATCGACCGGATGTACGGGCTGTTCGAGATCTTTTACGGCTTCGCGATGTATGATTATTTTTTCCTGCTGAAAAAATTCGATTCGAAAATGACGGAGAAGGATTTCGTCTACATCCCCCGATTTGAGGCCATCAACGCCGAATACATCATCGACGATCTGAAGGATTTTCTGGAGCTGCTGTCCCCCCTGGACAGGACGGGGGACTGGGACCGGCTCTTCGACATCCTGAAGGAGTACCGCAGTCTGGACATCCTGTCCCGGCCCGCCTGGAAGAAAATGCTGAACCTGGCGATGGATGTGAAGAACTCGGAAATTCTGGAACTCATCATCCGGCATACCGAGAAGAACCCGTATTTCAAATCCGAATCCCGGGCGCCGAAGGAGAGGATCGTCGAACCGTACCTCAACAAAATAAAGGCCCAGTGCGAATCGGCGGTTCAGAAAATCCTGTCGGAGCAGAAAAACCGCCGGGTGGAAAAACTTTCCCGGATGGTCTTCTCCCAGGGCGCCCTGCCGAGGATGAGGAATTACACCGAACAGAACGGCGAAGCCCTGACAAAGAAAAAAACCGAAGGCTACCTCTACGCCGTCCCGGCCAACTATCTGAAAAACTTCATGCTGGACTACGTGAAAAAGGACATGCGGGAACTCCGGGACCTTCTGATCATCCGGGGCAAATGGGCCACCAACTTTCTTTCCCAGCGGATGTCCGATTCCTTTCAGCAGATTCTCGATCTGTCGGACAGGCTGGTGGAGTTCGACGATGCCTGCGGCGACGACGGCGAGTACGGAGCCAGGCTGCGAAAGGTCGTCAACAAGGCGGAGCGGGACCAGGGGGCCAGAAAGGTCCTTCTGGAGACGGTCCGCAGCGTCAACACCCGGGCTGCGGCCCTGGTCGGCGAGTCCGGTCAGAGTCTGGTGGGTTTCGGAAAAGTCCTCAAATCCCTCATCGACGACTGCGAGAAGGCCCCCCGGTCGGAGGCCATCATCAACTGGAAAGAGGTGGACTCCGCGGCGGAGGGGGAGGTCAAGAAGCGCATGGCGGAGGTCTATAAAAACATCTACTATTTCCTCCAGCTGCTGCAGACCCACATGAAAGGGGAAAACCTCTGAAGGGTCCGCCCTTTCCCGATTGACGCGGGAAATAAAGTGATATACAAAAGAGACAGCCCCTCGCGTCCCAAAAGGAGTCGTCTATGCAGCAGGTGGTTTCCGCTCTTCTGGAGGGTTTAAATGCCCTCCAATGGAGCCATTGCATCATGTTCGCCGTCGGCGGCATCCTGATTTTCCTGGCGGTCCGAAAGAATTACGAACCCATGCTGCTCCTGCCCATCGGTTTCGGGGCCATCCTGGTCAATCTTCCGCTGAAGACGATTCTGACCTTCGACGGGGCCGACGGGGTTCTCCAGATTCTGTTCAACGCCGGCATCCTGACGGAGCTCTTTCCCGTCCTCATTTTCATCGCCGTGGGGGCGATGATCGACTTCACGCCCCTTTTCAAGATGCCCATCATGATTTTTTTCGGGGCCGCCGCCCAGTTCGGCATTTTCGCCACCATCACCGGGGTCGTTTTTCTGTCTCGCTACGTTCCCCAGTTCTCCGGGATGGACCCGGCGGAGCTTCTGAAGCTCGCCGCCTCGGTGGGGATCATCGGCGCCGCCGACGGGCCCACATCGATCTTCGTAGCCTCCAAGTTCGCCCGGGACTACCTGGGACCCATCTCGGTGGCGGCCTACTCCTACATGGCCCTGGTTCCCATCATCCAGCCGCCGATCATCCGGCTTCTGACCACGAAGAAGGAAAGGGCCATGAAGATGGCCTATCGGGAATCCGACGTGTCCCGGACGGTGAAGATCCTCTTTCCCGTCCTGGCCACCATCGTGGCGGGGATCATCGCGCCCATCAGCGTGCCGCTGGTGGGGCTTCTGATGTTCGGCAACCTGGTGCGGGAATCCGGAGTGCTGGAAAGGCTGTCCCAGTCCGCCCAGAACGAACTGGCAAACCTGGTGACCCTCCTTCTGGGAATCACCATCGGCGGGACCATGACGGCGGAAAAATTCCTGACCCCCGCCACACTGGTCATCCTGGGCATGGGCCTTTTGGCCTTCGTCTTCGACACCGCCGGCGGGGTCCTTTTCGCCAAGTTTCTCAATCTCTTTCTGAAAACGAAGATCAATCCCATGATCGGGGCGGCGGGCATTTCCGCCTTCCCCATGTCCGCCCGGGTGGTCCACAAGATGGCTCAGGAGGAGGATTTCCAGACCTATATTCTGATGCAGGCCGTCAGCGCCAACGTGTCCGGACAGCTGGGGTCCATCATGGCGGGGGGCCTGGTTCTGGCCCTGGTTCCCGTACTGATCGCGAACTTTCTGTAGGTCCGGGGAGGAGAGGAGATGAGCCCGACAATGCAGGCAAGCCTGTTTCTCATGGCCGCTGGGATGGGAACGGTTTTCCTTTCCCTGGCGGTGTTTTTCGTTCTCATTGCGCTATTGAAAAAGTTTTTCAAAAACGGCGGGTCGGCGGAAAATTCCCCCCGGGGCTGAACCGCCCGGTCCCGGACCTTCCGCTGCGGGGAACCCGGTTTCCCGATAAACGCGCCCCACCGGCAGGACTGTGCCCGGCTGTTCCCCCACTCCTCATGGATTTTCCGCCCCGGAGGGCGCGCCCTCATGTGAGCGGCCACAGGACCGCGATGAGCGGGGCGAAGAGGGACGCCACCAGGGTCATCACCGTGATCAGGGTGTTCAGCGACGGACCCGCCGTGTCCTTGAAGGGGTCCCCCACCGTGTCCCCCACCACCGCCGCCTTGTGGGCGTCCGACCCCGGTCCGCCGAACTCGCCGGCTTCGATGAGTTTTTTTGCGTTGTCCCAGGCGCCTCCGGCGTTGGCCATCAGAAGGGCGAAAACCACCCCGATGAAAATCGCCCCGCCGAGAAAGCCCCCCAGGGCATGGGGACCCAGCAGGAACCCCACCAGAAGCGGCAGCCCAATGGCGATGAGGGCGGGCGCCAGGAGGGCCCGCAGCGCGCCCTGGGCGGCGATGGCGACGCAGCGGTTGTAGTCCGGGTGGGTCGTCCCCGCCAGGATTCCCGGAAAGGCGCGGAACTGCCGGCGGATCTCTTCGATCATGGTGAAGGCGTTCCGGGTCACCGCCAGCATGGTCAGCGCCGAGAAGAGAGGGGGGGCCAGAGACCCGAGAAAAACCCCCGCCAGCACGACGGGGTTCCGCAGGTCGATGGCGAAGGGGATTCCCTGCCGTTCGATGACCTCCGCGTAGGCGGAAAACAGGGCCAGGACCGTCAGGGCGGCGGCGCTGATGGCGAAGCCCTTGGTTATGGCTTTCGCGGTGTTGCCCGCCGAATCCAGGGTGTCGCAGCGCTCGATGATGTCGTAGGGCATTCCCGACATTTCCGCGATGCCCTTGGAGTTGTCCACGATGGGACCGTAGGCGTCGGCGGAGACGATCATGCCCGTCACCGACAGCATTCCCACCGCGGCGACGGATACACCGTAGACCCCGGGCATTCCAAAGGACACGGCGGCGTGGTAGGAAACCAGGGTCGCCGCGACGATGCCCAGCAGGGTGGGGGCCACGGATATGAGGCCGTAGCTGAAGCCGGTTATGATGTTGATGGCCGAACCGGAGGCCGAAACCCGGGCCACCTCCCGGACCGGCCGGCGCTCGTCGTTGGTGAAGTAGTCCGTGGTGAAGCCCATGAGGACGCCGATGAGAAGTCCCGAGAGAGTGGCTATGAGCACACCCACATTGTAGCCCCCGACCAGAACGAGAACGACGGCGAAGCCGGCGAAGAGGATGCAGGTGATGACCGTGCCCCGGTTCAGGGCCGCCCCGGGCCTGCCGTTCTTCCCCACCCGGACGAACTGGATTCCCAGAAGGGAGGC
>JAKQWJ010000086.1 GCA_029562045.1 Spirochaetota bacterium
GCCTCCCCGGTCCTATTTCGGGAACCTCGTCTTCTTCAAGGAAGAACTGGCGGCCCTGACTGCGGACGGTTACCGGGTATACATCTTCGCCGACTCCGAGGCCCAGGCCCGGAGGATCCGCCACATTCTGCAGGACTTCGAGCTGGAGGTGCTGCCCGAGCCCCTCACCGGGGGCTTCACCTTCCCCGGGGCGAAGATCGCGGTGATCCATGAGCACGAAATTTTCGGCCGCCGGAGCCGCATGCCCAGGTCGGTGAAGACCGCCCAGAGCCGTGTCATCGACACCTTCGTGGAGCTCTCTCCGGAGGACCCGGTGGTCCACGTGAATTACGGCATCGGGCGCTTCAAGGGGATAAAAAGAATCAAGGCCGGTGGCTACGAGCGGGACTACATCCACCTGGAGTACGCGGACCAGGAGTACATCTACCTCCCCATCGAGCAGGTCAACCTGATCCAGCGCTACATCGGCGGCCAGGGGGTGTCCCCCCGGCTGGACAAGATCGGCGGCAAGGGATGGGAAAACCGGAAGAGCCGGGTGAAGAAATCGGTGGAGGACATAGCCTCCCGGCTCCTGGTCCTGTACTCCCGGCGCAAAAAAGCCCGGGGCTTCGCCTTCCCCCCCGACGGGGAGTGGCAGATCGAGTTTGAGGCGGCCTTTCCCTTCGACGAGACGGAGGACCAGCTGGCCTGCATCGCCGACGTCAAGGCGGACATGGAAAAACCGGTTCCCATGGACCGGATGATCTGCGGGGATGTGGGCTACGGAAAAACCGAAATCGCCCTCCGGGCGGCCTTCAAGGCCGTCCTGGGGGGAAAACAGGTGGCCCTGCTGGCCCCCACGACCATCCTGGCGGAGCAGCACTTCGAGACCTTCTCCCAACGGGTCAGGAACTTCCCGCTGACCATCGGCATGCTTTCCCGTTTCGTCCCTCCCCGGGAGCGCCGGAGTGTCATCAGGGGCCTGGCGGAGGGGAAGCTGGACCTGGTGGTGGGGACCCACCGCCTCTTGCAGAAGGATGTGGCCTTCCGGGATCTAGGGCTGGTCATCGTGGACGAGGAGCAGCGCTTCGGGGTGAAGGACAAGGAAAAGCTCAAGGAACTGAAAACCAGTGTGGACTGCCTGACCCTCACCGCCACGCCCATCCCCCGGACCCTGCACATGTCCCTGCTGAAGCTCCGGGACATGTCGGTGCTGAAGACTCCCCCCAGCAACCGTCTTCCCATCGAAACCCACATCCTGGAGTTCTCCGAGGAGACCGTGGCCCAGGCCGTCCGCCGGGAACTGGCCCGGGGAGGGCAGGTATACTACCTGCACAACCGGATCGAGACACTGGACCAGGTCAGGCTTTTTCTGGAGAGGCTGCTCCCGGAGGCCGTCGTGGGGACCGCCCACGGGCGGATGTCCGGGGAGGATCTGGAGGACATCATGCGCCGCTTCATCCTGGGGGGGATACAGGTTCTGGTGTCCACCACCATCGTGGAAAACGGCATCGACATCCCCAACGTGAACACCATCATCATCGACCGGGCGGACAATTACAGCATT
>JAKQWJ010000096.1 GCA_029562045.1 Spirochaetota bacterium
GGCACGCGCTGCCGCCCCTCGGGGGCCCGGCCTGCGGACGCCTGGGGGAGGCGCGGCACTCAGGGAGAGGCGCGGCACTCGGGCCGCGGGGGACCCGCCCGGGAACAGACCCCTCCAGGGACAGTCCGATCCTAGAAGCTCAGGGCGGCGAAAACTTCCGCGAAGCCGCTGTCCCGGAACTGTCCGAAAACCCCGTCCCTGTCCCCGGCGTAATGCACATACCGCAGGCCCAGTTCCAGATCATCCCCGGGGGACCAGAGGATCTCCGGTTCGATCCGGAGGTCCCGCCGTTCCAGCCCCGTGGTGACGGAGACCTGGGGCTTCAGCCTGTCCCGGAGGAAGGTTCCCCCCAGCCGGAAGGCCGCCATCGTCTCGGTATACCTCCCGTCCGCCTGATAGTCGGCGTCCCCCTGGCCGTTCCCCTTTATGGCCTCTGGATTCAGGGTGACAAGGCTCCTGATCTGGGCGTTCAGGTTGAGCTTCCCCGTCAGGAGGTCCCGGTCGAAGCCCAGAACGCCGCCGATCCGGCTGTTCCGGACCCGGGGATCGTCCCCCGCCAGGTCCCGGGTCAGGTAGAAGGCCCCTTCCGCCCGGAGGTTGAAGCCCCCGGGAGCGGCGGCTGCCTCCAGGCCGACCAGGTGGAAGCGGTCGTAGGTCAGCCGGATCTTCTGCGCGGGGTCCAGCAGGAAGGCCCCCATATCCACCGAGGGGGTCCGGTGGAAGGTCCAGGCGTAGATGAGGCCCAGATCCTGGCCCCCGGCGGACCCGCTCCAGCGCAGGCCCCAGGTCCCGTCCCGGAGCCGGGAAGGTTTTTCGTCGGCGATGGGATCCGCCAGGATACCGGCGGCGGTGATTTTTGCCAGGGCGGTGGCGGCGGCCGGATCCACGCCGTCCGCTACATACTGGGCTGTGAGATTGGCCACCAGTGACGGGTACTTCCCGGTTATGGTCGCCGCCAGCTCCCGGGCCGCGCCGGGAACCCAGGGCCCCTCCCGGGGGATCAGGTCGGGGCTGGTCCGGGGCTCCCAGACCAGCTCCAGGCGGGATGAGGCGCCCACCCGGCCCACCAGACGGAACATCAGCTCCCCCCGCCGGCGGTCCAGGTAATCGTTGTTGACGAAGTCTCCGTAGTCGGTGGGGTTCAGCACATCCACCACGTGCATGTCGTCCCCGACGCCCCAGACCACCTTCATCAGCCCCGCTTCCAGGTCGAAGCGCCCCAGATAGGCCCGGAGGTAGGCCTCGTCCACCAGATCCCGGAGAGCTTCAGCCCCGTTCTCCCCCGGAAGGCCGGCGCCTCCGGGGCCTCCGTCGTGGTTCAGCCGGACCAGCAGGTCGGCCCCGGCTGCGGCCTTCCGCAGCTCCAGGCGGGTTCGGGGCCAGGTCCGGGTCTGGCTCTCCAGGGGATCCGTCCGGTCCAGGTATGCCCTGGCGGCGGCCCGGACCGAGCCTCCCCAGACCAGGCCGGAACCGTCGGCAGGGTCGGGAAAGGAAAATCCGCCCCGGTCGATGGGGGCCTCTTCTTCGGATGCAGCCCCGTCGGAGGCCTGAAAAAACGACGGAAGGTCCTGGGCCGCCAGGGAGGGGGGGCAGGACACCGGCGACAGCAGGAGAGTCAGCGCCGGAAGGGCCGGGAAGAAGGCTTTTTTCATTTCCCTTCTCCCCTAGGGCCTTCCCGTTTCCAGGAAACGCTGGGTGAAAATTCCCGCCGGAAGAGCCTCGTCCCAGACAAACTTGTCCATGGCCAGCACCGTGGCGGTGCCGGTCTGGACGTTGCGCATGGTGGTCCGGGTGGGGGTCCAGTAGCCCTGGATCTTCCGGATCTCTTCCAGGGTGGCGACCTTGACGAGTTTTCCCGCCCTGTCGAAGAGCTCGATTTTCAGGGGCAGGAACCTCTCCCTGTCCACCCAGGAGACCCGCCGGGAATACTGGGTCCGCTCCCCGGTTTTGGGGACCGACTCCACCACGAAACAGTCGATCCCCGTCTCCTGTTCTTCTCTCAGAAGCCGGTGCGCGTCTTTCTCCACCTCCCGGTCGGACATGTCGTCGTAGGTGAAGTCGCTCCCCATGAAGGAGCTCCCCCCCTCGGAGGCGGCGATCCTCCGGACCCTCTTCAGGGCGGGCAGGAAGATCCATTTGTCGTCGTCCCGCCCCTTGTTCTCCACCGCCAGATAGCGGGTGTTCCGCACCGAGGCGGGCTCGTGGAAGACCACCACCATGCTGTTCAGGCCCTGGGAATCCTTCACCCCGTACATCTCCAGGGTCCTCCGGCTGGTCACCCCCTTTTTGTCGGTCAGTTCCATCTGGACCAGGGCATGGCTGGAGGAGCCCGTCTCCCGGTCCTTCACCCGCCGCATGATGTCGTCGCCGCTTTGGGGAAAAAGAAGGGCCATCGGAAGAATCAGAGACAGGATGGTCAAAAAAAGGCGTTTCGGCATGGGAGCCTCCTCATATCGTCGGCGCCTTCAGGGAGGCGCCGGTTTTTTTCAGCACCGCCGGCAGCAGGGTCATGGCCGCCAGGCTGGATGTGGCCATTGTGAGGACGATAAGAAGCCCGAAAAAGATCAGGGGTTTGAACTGGGAAAAAAGGAGCACCGCGAAGCCCGCCCCCACCGAGGCGGCGTTGAAGGTGATGGCCTTCCCGGTGGACGAGAGGGTCAGGTGGACCTGCAGATCCCGGTCCTGCTGATGCTCCGCCATCAGGGCGTGGCGGGACAGGTAATGGATGGTGTAGTCGATGCCGATGCCGATGGCCACCGAGGCCACCATGGCGGTGGATATGTCCAGCTTGATCCCCCCGTAGCCCATGACGGCGAAGTTGAAGAGGATCGAGAATGACAGGGGCGCCAGCCCTATCAGGCCGATCAGAGGGGAGCGGAAATTGATCCAGAGGATGACAAAGACCATCAGGAGGGACAGGGCCACGCTCCACCACTGGGATTCCACGATGAGTTCCAGAAGGGCCCTTTCGATGAGGGCGAAGCCCGCCGCCTCCACCCGATAGTCCCGGGGGAAGCGGTCCCGGGCGTAGGAATGGATTTTTTCGACGATCCCCGGGGTCGCCCTTCCTCCGGAGGAGGCGAGCATAACCATCATCCGGGCAGACGAGGGCTCCAGGCTGTCGTCGGCCCATTTCTCCATGCTCCCCGAGTAAAGAAGGAGGTACTGGGAGATGAGGTTCCGCAGCTCCTCCCGGTTTTCCAGACCGTACCTGGCCGGGTCCAGGGGGATCTCGTCGTAGCCCTCACCGGAATCCATGTCCTGGTGCAGGACCAGGTTCATTCTTCTGATGAAATCCGAGAAGGAGATAACCTTGGCCACTTCGGGGACTTCCTCCCGGAGCATGCGGGCCAGTCCGTCCATGGCCGCCAGGGCCTCCGGATCGGTCAGGGAGCCCCTGTGGGGACCGGTGACCACCACGGAGAAACTGCGGGTGCCGGAAAAATTCCGCCGGAGAAAATCGTCGGCCCGGCGGATGGAGGTTCCCTTCTTGAAGTACTCCACCATCACATTGTCGATGACCAGCCGGCTCGCCCCGATGCCTCCCAGAAGGAGAAAGGCCAGGATGAGGAGAGGCAGCCGCCGGGGCTTTCCGACCAGAAAGAGGTAGGGGCGGTACAGGAAGGGGGTCCGGGGACTCCGTTTCCGGCGGCGGACCGGCCCCCGCCCCGAGAGGCTTCGGCCGCCCTGGAGCCGGATCAGGGCCGGGATGAGAGTCAGGGAGACCAGCAGCGAGGAGGCCACCCCGAAGGTGGTGAAGATGCCGAACTCCCGGATGGGGATGACCCGGCTCACCGCCAGGGAGCCGAAGCCCGCCATGGTGGTGAGCCCCGCCAGCAGCACCGGCCGCCCCACCACCGCGAGGGTCCGTTCCAGGCTCGCGGCGATGGCCCGGTCCTCCAGGGGGCCTTCCCGCGACCCCGTATCGTCGTAGTAATGGTTCACGATGTGGATGCCGTAGGCGCTCCCCACGGCGATCATCATCACCGGGATGACCGTGGCGATCATGGAGAGGGAAATCCCCAGGAGGGCCATGAGGCCCAGGGTCCAGATGGAGGC
>JAKQWJ010000126.1 GCA_029562045.1 Spirochaetota bacterium
GGGACTTGCTTTTCTCCGAGTATCCGATGAGGTTGTCGTCCAGGAAAAAAATGTCCTTTCCGGGGATGCCTTCCAGTTCGCGGAGGACCGAGTCGGCGGTCCGCTGCCGGTAGGCCTTCCCCAGATACCGGGAGACGCTGCAGAAACTGCATTCGAAGGGGCAGCCCCGGGAGGTCTGGATGGTCTGCCACAGGTAATCGGGATGCAGGAGGTCCCGGCGGGGGAGGATGCGGCAGTTTTCCAGATCCACGACGGGTCCGCGGTAGATGCCGCCCAGCCGCCCCTGTTCGAAATCCCGGATCACCGTTCCCCAGATGCCTTCGACCTCCCCGGTGACAGCCGCGTCGGCGTACTGCAGAACCTCCTCGGGCATCATGGACGCGTGGATGCCTCCCATCACCACCGGCACTCCCTCTTTCCGGTATTGACCGGCGATTTCGTAGGCCCGGCCGACGGAGCTGGTGAAGGCGGTGATTCCCACCAGGTCCGCCTCCTCCACCGGGGAGCGGCCGAAATTCTCGTCCACGATTTTGACGTCCCAGTCCCCGGGGGTGACCGCCGCGGCGTAGGCGAGGCCCAGGGGCGGGAAGCGGGAGACCGTGCTGAGCATATAACCACTGCGCCGCCCCACGGGGTTGATAAGGAGGAGTTTCTTCATAGACCGCCATTATAGGGCCAAACCACGCTTTGGGGAAGAAGAATTGCGCCGGACCCCCCGGACGGGGTACTATGTCCCCATGGCGGCGGGCGGACTGTCCCGGAAGGTGAAGATCGGCTTCGGCCTCTGTGATCTGGGGGGAAACCTGTTCTTCACCATCATGGGCTTCTATCTCCTGTATTTCCTCACCAACCAGGTGGGGCTGGATCCGGCGAAGGCGGGGGCGGCCCTCCTGGTGGGCAAGGTCTGGGATGCGGTGTCGGATCCCCTGGTGGGGGGGCTTTCGGACCGCACCCGCACCCGGTGGGGACGGAGGCGGCCCTGGATCTTCGTCGGGGCCTTCCTCCTCTTCGGCGCCATGCCGCTGCAGTTCCTGCCCCCGGTCCGGGGAAGCCAGGGGACCCTCTTCCTCTGGGCGGCGGGGGTCTACTGCCTTCTCTGCACGGCCTACACCTTCGTCAACATTCCCTACGGGGCCCTGACGCCGGAGCTGACGGAGGACTACCACGAACGGACGGTGCTCAACGGTTACCGGCAGATGTCCGCGGTGACGGGAACCTTCATCGGCGCCGCCGCGGTCCTGCCCATCGTCGGGGCCTTTTCCGACCCCAGGACCGGCTGGCTGGTCATGGCGGTGATCATGGGGGGGGTCATGCTGGTGACGGCTCTGGTCACGGTGGTCACCGTGCCGGAGCGGGGGTTCGGAGGGACCGGCCCGGCCGGGGACGGCCCCGGCGTCTTTTCCGGAGGCGGGGCTGGAGGCGGTCTCCGGTCCTGGCGGGAGGTTCTCCGACAGGGGCCTTTTCTTCTGGTCCTCATTCCCTGGGCCCTGCACATAACGGGAGTGACCGTGGTGCAGGGGGCCCTGGTCTATCATTTCCAGTACATCTACGGCCGCAGGGAGGCCTTCCAGCCCGCCCTGATGCTGCTGCTCCTCTGCGCCACGGCGGCCATCCCCGGCTGGGTGCGGCTTTCCCGGCGGCTGGGGAAGCGCAACTCCTACAATCTGGGGATGGGGGTTTTCGCCGCCGCCATGACGGGTTTTTTCTTTCTGGGGAACCGCCTGGGCATTCGGGGGGCCTACGCCCTGATGGCGCTGGCGGGTCTTGGTTTCGCCGCCCAGTACGCCATGCCCTTCGCGATTCTCCCCGATGTGGTGGAGTACGATCTGGCGGAGAACGGGCGCCGCCGGGAGGGGGTATACTACGGGCTCTGGACCTTTTTCAGCAAGATGGGGCAGGCCTTCGCCGCGGCCCTGACGGGCTGGGTCCTGGCCGCTTCCGGCTACGCCCCCGAGGCGGCGGCGCAGACGGAGGCGACGCGGCAGGCCATCCGCCTCCTGTCGGGGCTGATTCCCGCGGCCTTCGTCGGGGCGGGAATCCTCATCCACTCCTTCTATCCCATCGACAGGGCCTATTTCGACAAACTCGCCTCGAAGGCGCGGCTCCGTGGCGCGTAACTTCCAGACTCCCGGGATCATCCTGAAAAACAACCGCTTCGGCGAGATTCACAAGGGCGTGGTTTTTCTCTCTCCGGAGCAGGGCCTCGTGGATGCGGTGGCCTACGGGGCCTTCTCCCCCAAGGGGAAGCTGCGGAGCGTGACCAACCCTCTCTGCACGGGCATCCTCTTTCTGTATCGGGACCCGGTGAAGGACACCCGGAAGATAACCGACATGGACTGCCGGGAGTTCTTCGAAGGGATCCGGGCTTCGGTGGCCAAGTTTTTCACCGCGTCGGTCTGGCTCGAAACGGTGCTGCGGACCTTCGGGGGCGACGCCCGGGAGACCTACGACCTTCTTCTCCGGTGCCTCCGGCTCCTGGACGGGGGGACGGAGGAGGAGGCGCCGAGGCTTCTGGCGCTGTTCCTCTGGCGCCATCTGGAAGGGTCCGGGACCGCGCCGGACCTGCGGGACTGCGGCCGCTGCGGAAGGACCCGGAAAGACCGGGACGTGTTCCACTATCTCCGGGGGAACCCGGGCTTTCTCTGCTCCGAATGCGCCCACTCCTCCGGGGCCCTGGAATCCTCCGTCCCCCTGTCGCCGGGCGCCCTGGCCTTCCTGGGCCATGCCTCTTCCCGGGAACTGGAGACGGCGGCGCGGGTGGGCCTGGATGCGGGCTCCCTGGAGGGCCTGAAAAGGGCGATGCTGTGGCTCGCCGAAGACCTGGCGGGGCGACCCCTGGCGTCCATCCGGGCCGGTGAGGGAATTCTGTGACGGCGACCCCTTCAGTCTTGTACGGTCCGGTTTTTTGGGGTATCATACCCCTACCGTCATGAATAAAATTATCCGGAAGGTCCGGTTATCGGACGAAGTATACAAGATCGTCGTGGAGGCCCCCCTCATCGCCGCGGAGCGCCGGCCCGGCCAGTTCGTCATCGTGCAGCGGGACACGGATTTCGGCGAGCGGATCCCGCTGACCATAGCCGACGCGGACCCCCGGGCGGGAACCATCACCATGGTCTTTCAGACCGTCGGAAAATCCACCCACAACCTGGCCCTCCTGGAGGAGGGAGACAGCATCGCCAACCTCCTGGGCCCCCTGGGACGGCCCACGAAGATCGAAAAAGTGGGCACCGTGGTCTGTGTGGGGGGCGGCATCGGCGCGGCGCCCCTCTACCCCATCGCCCAGGGGATGAAGAAGGCGGGAAACCGGCTGGTGGTGATCATCGGCGCCCGGAACAGGGGCCTGGTCATCATGGAGGAGGAGATGCGGGCCATCGCCGACGAACTCATCGTCGTCACCGACGACGGCTCCTACGGCCGGAAGGCCCTGGTCACCGAACCTCTGAAGGAGCTTTGCGACGGGGACCCCCGGCCGGACATGGTGGTGGCCATCGGTCCCCCCATCATGATGAAGTTCTGCGTGGAAACCACCCGACCCTTCGGGATCCACACCGTGGTGTCGCTGAACACCATCATGATCGACGGCACCGGGATGTGCGGGGGCTGCCGGGTCACCGTGGGGGGAAAGACGAAGTTCGTCTGCGTGGACGGGCCCGAGTTCGACGGGCACCAGGTGGATTTTTCCAATATGCTGGCCCGGATGGGAGCCTACAAGGAGCACGAGAACGAGGCCCACGACCGGTGCCATATCGACATGCAGGTGAAGAAGCTGGAGAAAGAGCGGGGGGAGAAGGCATGAACCGGCCGGCGGAGTTCGAAGCCCCCACCGCCTCTGTCCGGGGCCTGCTGGAAAAGCTGGGAGAGGGAAGGCTCTCGGTCCGGGACCGTCTGGCCATCCCGCCCCAGGAGATGCCCGCCCAGGACCCGGCGGCCCGACGGGGAAACATGGACGAGGTGGCCCTGGGCTATTCCGAGGAGCAGGCCCGGCTGGAGGCCCTGCGCTGCCTGCAGTGCAAAAACGCCCCCTGCATCGCCTCCTGTCCCGTGGGGATCGACATTCCGGGCTTCATCGCGGAAATCGCCGCGGGGAGATACGCCGAGTCCCTGGCCGTGTTGAAGAAGAGCAACCTCTTTCCCGCCATCTGCGGGCGGGTCTGCCCCCAGGAGGTCCAGTGTCAGGCCACCTGCACGGTGGGTAAATCGCTGAAAAGCCTGGATAAGGCGGTGTCCATCGGCAGGCTGGAACGCTTCGCCGCCGACCGGGAGCGGGAATCCGGGCGGCTGGAGGTTCCGGCGGTGAAGCCCGCCACCGGAAAAAGGGTCGCCGTCGTGGGCAGCGGCCCCGCCGGGCTCGCCGCCGCTGCCGATCTGGCAAAAGAGGGGCATGCGGTGACGATCTTCGAAGCCTTCCACAAGCCCGGGGGGGTGATGATCTACGGAATCCCCGAGTTCCGCCTTCCCAAGGACATCGTGGGGCGGGAAATCGAGGCGCTGGAACAGATGGGGGTGGAGATCCGGACCAATTTCCTGGTGGGGCGCACCCGGTCACTGAAGGACCTTCTGGACAGGGACGGTTTCGCCGCGGTCTTCATCGGCAGCGGCGCGGGGCTTCCCAAGTTCATGGACATCCCGGGAGAGAACCTCATCGGGGTCTTCAGCGCCAACGAGTACCTGACCCGGTCCAACCTGATGCGGGCCTACGATCTGCAGCACGCGGACACCCCGATTTTCAAGGCGAAGCGGATGGCCGTCCTCGGCGGGGGCAACGTGGCCATGGACGCGGCCCGGACCGCCGTCAGAATGGGCGCGGAGAAGGTTTTCCTGGTCTACCGGCGGACCGAACGGGAGATGCCCGCCCGGGTGGAGGAGGTGGCCCACGCCAGGGAGGAGGGGGTCGTCTTCCGTTTTCTGGAGAGCCCCACGAGGATCCTGGGGGACGAGCGGAAAAGGGTGACGGGGATGGAATGCCTGTCCTATACCCTGGGGGACCCCGACGCCTCGGGCCGCCGCAGCCCGGTGGCGGTTCCGGGGAGCGAACACCTTCTGGATGTGGACGCGGTCATCGTGGCCATCGGAAACGAGTCCCACCCCCTCCTTCTGCAGACCAACCCGGAGATCGCGGTCTCCAGGAGGGGGAACATCATCACCGATGAAACGGGAAAAACCTCCATGGACAGGGTCTACGCCGGGGGGGACATCGTCCTCGGCGCCGCCACGGTGATCCTGGCCATGGGGGAAGGGCGCCGGGCCGCGGCTTCCATCAACAGACTTCTGGCGGAAGAATGAAGGGGAGGGGGCCGGTGATTTATGCGCTTGAATTCCGGCCCGGCCTGCCTTACCTTTTAGAGAGAGAAAAATGCACGAGGAGTGATCTATGGCGAAATTGAACACGACCTACATGGGAATCGAACTCGCGAATCCTCTCATCGTCGGGGCCTGCAGTCTCACATCGAACCTGGACACGATAAAAAGGCTGGAGGACTCCGGCGCGGGAGCGGTGGTGATCAAAAGCCTTTTCGAGGAACAGATCCAGCTGAAAAACTACCTGATGCACGAAGAACTGCACCGCTACGACGACTGGCACGCGGAGATGACCTCGATTTTTCCCAATCTGGAGGACGGAGGGCCGGAGGAACACCTGGCCTGGGTGCGCCGGGCCCGGGAAGCGGTGAAGATACCGGTCATCGCCAGCCTCAACGCCGTCAACCGGGAGGCCTGGGTCGAGTACGCCAAGCTGCTGGAGGGCGAAAAGGTGGACGGGCTGGAGCTCAACTTCTTCGCCACCCCCACCGATTTCGGGAAGCCGGCCGCGGATATCGAGAACGAAGAGATATCGATTCTCAAGGATGTCCGGAAGGTCGTCAAGATCCCCATCTCGGTCAAACTCAGCCCGTTCTATACCAACCCCCTGAATTTCGTGAAACGCCTGGATGAGACCGGCGTGGCGGGCTTCGTTCTGTTCAACCGCTTTTTCGATCCCAGCCTGGATATCGAGGCGGAAAAAAGCGACTTCCCCTTCAACCTCTCCAACCCCAACGATCACCGCCTGGCGCTGCGTTATGTGGGGCTTCTGTCCGGGAATGTCCGGGGCAGTCTCTGCGCCTCCCATGGCATCCATGCGCCGGCCCACGCCATCGAGGTCCTTCTGGCCGGCGCCGACGCTTTCCAGGTGGTGAGCACCCTGTACCGGAACTCCGTGGGCACGATAAAAGTGTTCCAGGACGAGATCAAGGCCTGGATGGACCGGAAAGGCTACGCCTCCCTGGCGGATTTCCGGGGAAAACTGGATGCGAAACACAATCCGGACAAGTTTACGTACCGGCGGGCTCAGTACGTGAGGATACTGATGAGGCCCGAGAGTTTTCTCGCACGGCCGAAGATTATCTGATAGAGTCTTTCCGGAGGGGCGGCTGTCCATGGCGGACTCCGCTCCGTCCCGGGAGGAGAGGCCATGCGGAGAAACGACAAAGCCCTGAAAGACAGACCCGCCATCGACAGGGTCATCCGCGCGTGCCGGATCTGCACCCTGGCCATGGCCGACGGCGGTGAACCCTATGCGGTTCCCCTGAACTTCGGGTACGACGGGGCGAGCCTGTACTTCCATTCCGCGGCGGTAGGGAAAAAAATCGATATTCTGCATAAAAATCCCCGGGTCTGGTTCTCTTTCCACACCGGAGGCGGACTGGTGCGCACCGGCGACGGGGTCTGCGGCTGGACCTCGGAATACGAATCCGTCATGGGCTCCGGGCAGGTTGTCTTTCTGCGCGGGGAGAGCGAGAAGCGCCGGGGCCTGGACATCCTGACCGCCCACGCCGCGGCGGGAGGGGGCGGGGATTACGACCCCCGGGCCCTGGACCGGATTCTCGTTTTCCGGGTGGACATCCTGTCGCTGTCGGGAAAAAAATCCCCGGTCCGCCGGGGAGAGGACGCCGATGGCTGACACGATGATCGACGCCATCAAAAGACGGGTCTCGGTGCGCACCTTTTCCGCGGAGCCGGTTCCGCCGGAGGTCATGGACGCCTTCCGGGGGGGGATGCTGCGGAACGGGGCGGACCTTTTCGGAAACCGGCCGCGGTTCCTCGTCATCGATCCCCGGGAGGAGAGGCTGGGCGAAACCGCCGGGCTCTTCACCTATGGGGTGGTCAAAAACCCCGGTTTCTTCATCGCCGGGGCGGTCCCCCGCGGCCCCGGGGCCCTCACCGATTTCGGCTACGCCATGGAGAGACACATTCTGGAGGCCGTTTCTCTGGGTCTGGGAACCTGCTGGCTGGGAGGCACCTTCAGCCGCAGCGCCTTCTCCCGGGCCATGGGTCTGCGGGACGGGGAACTTCTTCCGGCGGTGAGCCCTCTGGGCATACCCGCCGCGGAGAAATCCCTGGTCGACGGGGTTCTGAGTTTCGCCGCCCGCTCCCGACTCCGCCGTCCCTGGAAGGAGATTTTCCATCGGGGAAGACCCGGGGTGCCCCTTTCCCCGGGGGAAGCCGGCGCCTACGCCGAGGTCCTGGAATGCGTCCGCATGGCCCCGTCGGCCCTGAACAGACAGCCCTGGAGGGTCGTCAGGGAGGAATCGGCGGATGTATTTCATTTCTATATCGTGTCGGAGGGGGGAGGCGGCGAGATCCGGCTCCCTGAAATCGACATCGGCATCGCCCTCTGCCACTTCGAGCTTGCCGCCGGCGCCCTGGGGCTGTCCGGTTCCTGGTCCGGAAAGACCGGGAGCGGCGGGGTGGAGGGGTGGACCCACATCCTGACCTGGGAGGGCCGATGATCCGGGTGGCGGTCAATCAGATCAGCCGCTCCGATCTGGAGCTGCGCTACGGCGGAACCCGGGATATCTACGAATCCTTTCTGGAAGAACTCTCGTCGAAACTGGTGCCGCTCCTGCAGGACTCGGGGGTGAAGTTCACCATCCGGAAACGGATGAAAAGCTTCGACAGTTATTTCGCCAAGGTGGTGCGGAAGGCCCGGGAGCTGAACGGCAAGGATGTCCGGGGCGGCTCGGTGCTCATCACCGACCTGATAGGCATCCGGATCATCTGCCCCTTTCTGGAAGACATCCTGAAGGTGGAGTACCTGATCCGGCAGAACTTCGAGGTGGTGGAGCGGGAGCGGAAGGGGGAGGATTACTCGCCCCAGGAGTTCGGATACGAGTCCACCCACGTGCTGGTGAAGCTCGCCGGTTTCGTCGAGATCGGCGGGGGCGCCCAGGATGAGATCCTCTGCGAAGTGCAGATCCGGACCAACCTCCAAGATGCCTGGGCCGAGGTGGAGCACGAGCTGATGTACAAGGCCGAGTTCACTCCCTTCGACGAGCCCCTCCGGCGCAAGCTCGCGGCGGTAAATGCGAACTTGAGCCTGTCGGACATAATCTTTCAGGAGATCCGGGACTACCAGGGCCGGCTCCAGGAGGAGCTGAAAAAGCGCCGCCGGAGCTTCCTGCAGAAACTGCAGACCGAAACCGACGATCTCCTGCTCGAAGCGCAGGAGCGGGAAGCCGCCTCTCCCCCGGAGCCTCGCGAGGGCGGCGGGTCCCCCACGGTGGAAACCATCGACAATCTTCTTCTGGAAGCCCTGACGGCCCACAACACGCGCCGATACCCGGAAGCCATCGAGATCTACAGCCGCATCCTGGCCCGGCACCCGAAGAAGTCCCTTCGGGCGGTGATTTACATACACCGGGGCATGGCCTATTTCGGCAACTCCCTGTACATGGACGCCCTGGAGGATTTTTCCAAATCCATGCAGCTCAACGAGAGCAACGCCCGGGCCTATTACTACCGGGGAGTGGTGTACCGCTTTTTGCAGGACCTCCAGCACGCCCTGAGCGATTTCGACCGCTGCATCGAGATCGATCCCTATCAGTTCGATCCCCTCTACGCCCGGGCCCAGGTGTACTTCAGCCTGGGGGATTACGTCCGGGCCCATGAGGACTGTTCCCGGGCCCTGTCGATAAAGCCCCGGGTGGTGGAGGCCCAGCGCTTTTTACAGGTGGTCACCCGGCGCCTGCAGTTTTAGATTCCCCCAGGCCCCGCGGGATCGACGATATCGGGGATTGCCGGGTCCGCGTCGGTGATGATCCGCTGATCCCGCTCCATGATCTCCCGGATGTAGGGATAGACCGCCTGCATGGCTGTGAAGGTTCCGCCGGTCAGCATTTTCAGATCGGACAGCCCTTCCCGCCGAATCCTTTCATCCACCGCCGCCGCATCCAGGCGCCGGATGTCGATGGAATCGGAGGCAACCGCGAAGGACCAGAGATTGGAGTACATCTGGATGTAGGTGAACAGGGGGGCGCAGATCCCGAATACCGAACGCAGGGTTTCCCGTATGCGTCCGAAGGCGGAAGGAGAGGTGACCGGGGATTCGGTGTGCATGGAGAAGAGGCCCCGGGAGTCCCGGAGGGATTCCCGGACCGCCCGGAAGAACTCCGCCGTATAGAGCATCCGGGAGGGCCCCGCCGGATCCGTCATGTCCATGATGACCAGGTCGTAGCGGCCCTTTCGGGACTCCACGAAGGCCCGCCCGTCCTGAAACCTGATGTTCACCCGGGGGTCGTCGAAGGCCCCGGCGCTGATTTCCGGCAGATACCGCCGGGAAAACTCCACCACATCCCGGTCCAGCTCGACGAAATCCACATGCTCTACCCGCCGGTATCGGAGGACTTCCCGTAGGGTTCCTCCGTCCCCGCCGCCGATGACCAGCACGCTCCGCGGCTCCGGGTGGGCCAGCATGGCGGGGTGGACCAGGGGCTCGTGGTACTGATACTCGTTTTTCCGGACCACCTGGGTCGCCCCGTCCAGCAGCAGGGAGATCCCGAACTCCCGGGTTTCCACCAGTTCGATGGACTGGAACGGCGTTTTCCCCCTGTGCAGGGTCTTCCCGGCGGTGTAAAAAAAGCCGAAGGAATCGTTCTGCCATTCATGGATGATCCGCCGGTCCCGCTTTCCCACTCAGCGGCCCCCCATGAAGTTCTGACATTCGAAAATTTCCTGCATCTCCATCTTCAGGCTCTTTCTGATCCTGCGCTTCTCCTGAGGGGAAAGCTCCTCGTCCTCCGTTCCGAAGAGGTAGTTTTTCAATTTTATTTCCTTGATCATCATTTTCGTATGGAAGATGTTGTCCGAGATGATGTTGATGTCGTAGGCCAGATAGTCGGAAAGAACGTCATCGGAGATGTAGTCCTGGATCGACGTGATGTCGTGGTCGATGAAGACCTTATGCCCTTTGGTGTCCCGGGTGAACCCCCGGACCCGGTAATCCATCAGCACCACGTCGGAATCGAAGCTGCCGATCAGATGGTGCAGGGCGTTCAGCGGCGATATCATTCCGCAGGTGGATACATCGATGTCCACCCGGAAGGTGGCGATCTCCGATCCGGTATCGTGTTCCGGGTAGGTATGGATGCTGATATGGCTTTTATCCAGATGCCCCGTCACGGCCTTGTGGCCCGCCTTGTCCATGAAGGACTCTCCCTCGTTGATCAGGGCCACGACGCTGGCACCCCGGGGCTCGTAGTCCTGATTGGAAATGTGCACCAGCCTGGCGTCGATGATCCGGCAGACCTCTTCGACGATCTGATTCAGACGCCGGGAGTTGTACTCCTCGTCCACATATTCCAGATAATCGATCTGGGATTCCTCCGACCGGGCGTAGCAGATGTCGTAGATGTTGAAGCTCAGGGTTTTCGTCAGGTTGTTGAAACCTTCCAGCTTGATCTTCCGCCCTCTGACTCGTTTGAACAATTCTTCTCATTTTCCTCCTACGGGAAAGAATGACTCAGTATAGGAATAAATGCCCGGGAAAAACAAGCGCACGAAGGGATAAAAAAAGTTGTAACATGGTTTAATCATGATTAATATGTTAGTATAAGTAGTGAAAGAGCCGGGAACGAAACACGGATCCGACGGAGATGACGATGAAAAAAGCGATGGTTTTTGCCGGCCTGGCCGGCGCGGCGGTTCTTTTTTCCTCCTGCCCTCAACCCCTGACGGAGGTGGATATCCGCAATGCCAGGGATACGACCGCCCCGGTCATACAGATTGACTCTCCCGAGGATGGGGCCCCCTTCGGACGCCTTATCGTGATTCAGGGCCGGGTCATTGATCAGGCCGACGGCGAAGGGAAAGCGGGCCGGGTGGACCGGCTGGAGTACGAGGTCCTGGCCCGAAGCCCCCGGACGAAGGCGGCGATTTCCCCCGATGGGAGCTTCGATATCGTTTTCCCCACCAGTTTGCGGGAGAATGTGGTGGTGGAAATACGGGCCACGGACTGGAACGGCAATGTGGGGACCCGGAGACTGCCCCTGAACTGGCGGGGAAGCGATATACCCTCGTTTGAAGTGGAGGCCGCATCCCGGAAAGTCACCCTGAGCTGGGAACCCGTGCCCGGGGCGGTCTCGTACGACCTTTTCTTCGAAGCCTCCGCCCTGGCCCCCGGCGAGTCGTCCCCGGGACGAGTCCTGGGGGTCCCGTACCGGGAGAACGGGGGACGGCTGTCCTATGAGCTGGCCAATCTGCAGAACGGAAAGGTGCACAGCTTTCTCCTGGTGGGGCGCTCCGCCGACGGGGAGGACAACTATTCCGATGTGGAGCGGGCCGTTCCCCTTTCCACCCTGGACCTTTTCCCCCGGGTGGAGCCCTCCTACAGCCATGTGGACCTCAGCTGGAACCCCATCCCGGGGATCGGGCAGTACGAAGTCCTCCGGTCCGGCTCCTGGGGAGGGCCGTATTCCAACGCCTCGGGACCGATAGCAGGATCCAGCTTCCGGGACGGGAATGTGCTTCCGGGACAAAGCTATTACTACCGGGTTCGCCCCGCCCTGTACCGGTCGGTGGACAGTCAGATCGCGGAGGCCGTTCCGGATATATTCCCCGACATGAGGAACGCCCAAATCGGAGTCCTTACGACGGCGTCCTTGCCTGTCGCCACGGCTTCGCGGGGTTCGTACCTCTATGTCACCGATTTTCACCGTGCGTTCACTATTGTCTCCGTATCGAACCCGGCGGTTCCGGTTCACATCGGCACAATCGAAGAACTCAGGAGCGCCGAGGATGTGGTCCTGGCGGGAGACTTCGCCTATGTGACCTATGATTATCAGCACCTGGCTATTCTTGACATATCCAACCCCGCATCTCCGGTGGTTCTGAGCACCATCCGGGTTACCGCACTTCAAAACGGATATGCCAAAAAAGTCGTCGTTCTGGGGAACCTGGTGTTTGTGGCCCTCTTGGATGACGGTTTTGCGGTGGTCAACGCGGCGGACAAATCGAATCCGGTGATGGTTTACCATACTTCACCGGCAAAGAGCGCGGAACTGGTCCAGGTTTCCTGCCTGGATGTCCTGCAGCGTCCCGGCGACCGGATCCTGGCCGTCGGCGGCTTGAATAAAACGGAGCTGTACACCATTTCGGGACCCGATTCCTCTCCGACGCTGACCCTGCAATCGTCGATGCCTCTCGCCGGGAGGGGCATGAGACTGAGGGGGAACATCCTGTATCTCGCTGAAAACTGGGAGTTTCACACGTACAATCTGACAAATATCGCCGCGCCGGTTCTTCTGGACAGCCTCCAGCCGTCCACAATGGCGGCCCCGGGACAATTCTCTCTCGGCGCCACGGAGGCGTACATCAGCCTGTTTGGACTGGGGTTCGCCGTGGTGGATATCACCGATCCCGCCCATCTGGCGCTGAAGCGGGTCTTCCCGGTCCCCGGATCGTCCTCGCATATCTCTCTGGGATCGTCCCTGGCTTATATCGTCGGCGGGAAGGGTTTCGGTGTCTATATTTACGACATCACCGAGGCGGGATCGGCAAACCTGGTCCACAGCCTTTCGGGCATGACGGGGGCCCTGAACCTGGAGGTGGTGCGGGGTCATCTGTATCTGGCTGCCGACGAAAACGACGGCGCATGGCCGCCGGATTGGCGGCTTTCGGTTCTGAGTCTGGCCGATCCCGCCTCTCCCACGGTTTTGCCAAAACCCTTCAGCTATACTCCCTACCGGGTCAAAGCTGCGGGGGAATACGCCTTCTGGGCCGCGAATCAATCGGGCATCGTCCCCATGAGCATCCAGGATCCGGGAGATCCCGGCGTCCTGGAACCCTTCTATGTGGAACTCACGGGAGGTGACAGTCTGGGAATAGACCTGATGGGGAATTATGCCGTCGTCACCACCAAGGTGTCCCGGCTTCATGTGGTGGACCTCTCCCTGGAGGACAGGCTCATCCCCATAGGCTCGGTCCAGGTCCCGGCTTCGACATCGGAAATGCTCCCCGATCTGGAGGTCCGGGGGAATCTGGCCTTTGTGGCCGCCATGGGCGGGGGACTGCAGGTGGTGGATCTGTCCGATCCCCGCTGGCCCCGGGTCCTGGACGGCTACGGGGACCCGCCGGGGGCGGGGGACCAGGTCGTCGCCGCGGCGGTGAAAGGAGACTATGTTTTTGCGGCGGACCAGGCCAAGGGGCTCTTCGTATTCAATGTGTCCGGCGCCCTGTCCTGGAACGGTCCTCAGGCGCCTGTGAAGGGTCCTCTGGGAGGCGCCGGCGCCCAGGATGTGATCATCCGGGGCGGCTTTGCCTATGTGGCCAAAGGCGCGGCGGGGGTTGAAATCTGGGATGTCAGCGACCCCCGGAACCCCCGATCGATGGCGAATCTGGCCACCCCCACCGCTGCTCTGCGTCTGGCGCGTTACCGGGAGTACCTGTATGTCTCCGGGCAGGGCGGTTATCTGTACACCTACAAACTGGTTCCCTGAAGGGGGTTCATATGGAAAGGAAGAGATATCTGACTGCACTGACGATCCTCACCGCGGTGATCGCCGCCGCCACGGCTCAGGGGCCCGGGAATATACCGGCTCCGGCGGGAACCCCGGATCCCGACCTCAACGAGTATTACCGGTTTCCCCTGTCCCTGGGGGTGGAATACCAGAACCTGACCCCCTTCGGTGGGGCCAGGACCGATTACAACGCCGTGGACCTGGCGCTGAATCTTCGTTTCCCCATCCCGTCGAAGCCGTCCTTTCAGCCCTTCCTGCAGGGGGGGATCATCACCGTGGACAGCACCGACTCGGCGGAACCGTCCAAATGGGACCACAGCCACTGGTACGGGGCCGGCGGCCTGGCCTATGTGCATCGCTTTGCCCGGACCTTCGAACTGGGGCTGCAGGCCCATGCGGGGCTGAGCCAGTCCGTTTTCCCCAATCTGGTATCGTCGGGAGATGTGGGGGCTCTGAACCTGATGGCCGGAGCGGGGGGAAAGATCGCCCTGGCGCCCTCGTACAACCTGGCCATCGAGATACAGCCGGGCTTTCGGTACATGCGGTCCTTCAGCGGTTTGCGGGACTTCGACGGTTTTCTCTTTGGACTGGGATTTTCCGCATCTTACCGTTTCGGGGAAGACCCCGATTCGGCCCGAAACCTGATCCGCAGCATCCGTGTCGAAGAAACGCAGCTGCCCCCTCTTTTCAGCGCCATGCAGAGCTATTACGCCGCCGGCCCGGCGGTGCGGGTGTCGGTGTACAACACCGACCGCAGCCCCCTCACCGACATGGAAGTCTCTTTTTACCAGGCCGGTTATATGGACGGCCCTTCCCCGGCGGTGAAGATCCCGCGCCTGGACCCCGGGGAGACCCGGCAGGTGGGTTTGAAGGTCTCCTTCAATCAGGAGGTTTTCCGGACCGAGGGGGTGACGCCCCTGATAGGGGAGATCGTAACGACTTACAAGTCCCGGGGGCGGGGGGTGGAGCAGCGGCATTCGGTGTCCTACGATCTTCACGATAAAACCGCCATCACCTGGGATGACGACCGCAAGGTGGGAGCCTTTATCACCCCCTCGGACAGCGCGCTGCGGAACTACGCCAGTTTTATCCGCCAGTCCGTCAAGAACGAAGTCCTGGAGGAATACAGTGAGGCCCTGCAGATCGCCATGCAGGTGTACGGGGCCCTCACCGAACTGGGTCTCCTGTATCAGGCCGATCCGTCACTTCCCTATACGAAGGTCCGGGAAAACCGGGACGTGGTGGATTCCATCAGCCTCCCCAGGGACACCCTGCGTCGGATTACCGGCGATTGTGACGATTTGACGGTGCTCTTCGCCAGTATTCTGGAAAGTGTGGGGGTGGAAACGGGTTTCATTACCGTACCGGGTCATATTTACGTGGCTTTCAACACAAAAATCGAAAGCCGCAGTTACCGGGACCTGCACCCGGACCGCTGGATGAGCATTCCGGTGGATGGGAGTCTGTGGGTCCCGGTGGAGGTGACCCTGCTGGGCCGGCAGGGCTTTCTGGAGGCATGGCGGCGGGGGGCCGAACTCTGGCGGCTCTACGATGGGGAAACGGAGAACCGCGCTTTTTACCAGACCGCCGCGGTACAGCAGGTTTTCCGGCCCATCGGCCTCCGGGAAACGGACCTGGGGCTGCAGTACGGCAGCGGGCAGAATATCGCCGCCTCCTTTCGGAAGGAAATGTCCCGCCTCTCGGATCTGGTGTTGGCGGATTATCTGGCCGAATCCCGGTCCGGCGGGAAGGCGGATCTGAACCGGCTGGGGGTGGCCTACTCCCGTTTCAGCCGCTACCGGGAGGCGGAGCAGACATTCAAACAGGCGGCGAATCTGGATCCCGACTATCCCGCTCCCCGGATAAACCTGGGAAACCTCGCCTATTTGCGGCAGAATTACGCCGGCGCCATCAAATCCTACGAAGAAGCCAACCGCATTCTGGCCCGCCAGGGACGAACGGGTTCGGGGGCCGCCCAGAAGCTGCTCCTCAACATATCCTCGGCCTATCACGCAATGAACAAGCGGGAGGAGGCCCAAAACTATTACGCCCAAGCGGCGGCCATCGACGCGGAGAAGGCCCGGGGCTACGCCTATCTGGGCAGGGCGTCGGAACCTGCCGCGGGGCGGGCCGCCGCACAGCGGTCAGGAATCCTTTTTGCTACCGATGAGGAGTGATAGGACGCCGGCCCGGCGCCCCCTCCGCCGGGGAACCTCCACCGGGGAACCTCCACCGGGGAACCTCCACCGGGGAACCTCCGCCGGGGAACCTCCACCGGGGAACCTCCACCGGGGAACCTCCGCCGGGGAACCTCCGCCGGGGAACCTCCGCCGGTGAACCTCCACCGGGGAACCTCCGTCCCCCGGCGGACCCGCAGCCTTGACACCGCCGCCCTTTTCCGGGCCAAATGAGATATAATCCTATTCGTATCGGGGGCAGGAAATGACGGAACTGGAACGGGTCGACCGGGAGATCTTCGATGTCATCCGGCAGGAAACCCGGCGGCAGCATCGGAAACTGGAAATGATCGCGTCGGAGAATTTCGTGTCCCCCGCAGTCCTCGAGGCGGTGGGATCGGTCCTGACGAACAAATATGCCGAAGGGTATCCGGGAAAGCGGTATTACGGCGGCTGCGAGCATGTGGATGTGGCGGAGAATCTCGCCCGGGAGCGGGCCTGCCGCCTCTTCCAGTGCGACCATGCCAATGTCCAGCCCCATGCCGGGGCCCAGGCCAACATGGCGGTGTACTTTTCCCTGCTGGAGCCGGGGGACACGGTTCTGGGGATGAATCTCGCCCACGGCGGGCATCTTACCCATGGTTCGCCGGTGAACTTTTCGGGGCGCTTCTATAAAATCGTCAGCTACGGGGTGAACCGGGAGACGGAGACCATCGATTACGAGGAACTGGCCCGGATTGCCCGGGAAAGCCGGCCGAAACTCATCATCGCCGGGGCCTCCGCCTATCCCCGGACCATCGACTTCGTCAAATTCCGGCGGATCGCCGACGAGGTGGGGGCTTTTTTCATGACCGACATGGCCCATATCGCGGGCCTTGTGGCCGCGGGACTGCACCCGTCACCGCTGCCCCATGCGGATTTCACCACCTCCACCACCCACAAGACGCTTCGGGGGCCCCGGGGGGGGCTCATCCTCATCGGCAAGGACAAGGAAAACACCCTGGGCCTGACGGCCCCCAAGAGCGGCCGCCTGAAGATGTGGTCCGAGGTCCTGGACGGGACGGTCATGCCGGGCATGCAGGGAGGGCCCCTGATGCATGTCATCGCCGGGAAGGCGGTGGCCTTCAAGGAGGCCCTGGAACCCTCCTTCCGGGAGTATCAGAAACAGATCCTCCGGAACGCCCAGGCCCTCTCCGCCGCTCTCCAGGAGGGGGGCGCCCGGATCGTTTCCGGCGGCACGGACAACCATCTCATGCTCATCGACGTCAGACCCTTCAAGATCAGCGGAAAACAGGCGGAAACCCTGCTGGACCGGGCCAATATAACGGTCAACAAGAACGGAATTCCCTTCGACACCGCGAGCCCCCTGGTGACCTCCGGAATCCGGGTGGGAACCCCCGCGCTGACCACCCGGGGCATGGGGGAGAAGGAGATGAAAACCATAGCCGGGTTCGTGCTGGAGGTGCTGAAGAATCCGGATAACGACGGCCGGATCGCGGAGATCGCCGGGAAGGTCGAGGCGCTGACGACGAATTTCCCCCTGGTGGCGGAATGAAATTCAGGTTCGCATTGACAAAGCTTCTTACCGGAACCTATACTGAATCGAGTAAATAGGATGCGGTATGAGTAATCCTTTACAACTGTCCATCGTCAATTTCAACAAGGGCGCCTACATCATCGTGGAGGGCAAGCAGAAAGCGGATTATTTCTTCATCATCCGCTCGGGGAAGGTGCGCATCAGCAAAGAGGCGGAAGTTGTGGAGGAAGAGGGGGGCAATCTCCTGGGGCCGGGGGATTTTTTCGGCGTCGTTTCCACCATGTCCTCCCACAGTCATGTGGAAACCGCCCAGGCCATGACCGACGTCTCCCTCATCGCCGTCCATCGGGACCAGTACGGCCTCCTCATCGAGAAGAACAATCCGGTGGCGATGAAGATCATCGAGCAGTTCTCCCGCCGGATGCGCTATCTGGACGAGGCCCTGGCGCGGCTCACCAACAAGGAGGTCCGTGAGGGAGACCCGAACCTTCTTTTCGAGGTCGCCGAGTATTACGCGAAACAGAACCAGTACAATCTGGCCTATTACGCCTACTATCACTATGTCAAGCTCTACCCCACCGGCGAGCACATGCGGAAGGCCATGGAAAGGATGGCCAAAATCCAGCCCTACGCCAAACCCGTCTTTCTGGACGGAAGCGATACCACCTTCAACAGGGTCTATCCGAAAAACACCATGGTTTTCGCCGAAAGCATGCCGGGAAAGGAGCTTTACATCATCCAGCGGGGCAGTGTGAAGATCTCCAAACTCGTGGGGGGGACGGAGGTTCTGCTGGCGGTCCTGAAGTCCGGCGACATCTTCGGGGAGATGTCCCTGATCGAAAACAAGCCCCGCTCGGCCTCCGCCATCGCCTACGAGGATTCGTCGCTATTGGCGGTGAACAAGGACAACTTCGCCCGGATGGTGACGGCCCAGCCCCAGATCATCTCCCGCCTCACCCAGCTTCTGGCGGAGCGCATCTGGTTCATTTACAAGCAGCTGGCCAACACCTCCCTTACCGATCCGGTGGGACGGATGTTCGACGCCCTCCTGATGCAGCTGGAAAAGGCACGGGTGCCCATCTATCCCGGAGCCCCCTACACCTTCGATATCGGGCCCAAGGAGCTCATCAACATGGTGGGGCTTCCCATGGCGGAGGGCAACACCGCGCTGCGGCAGCTTCTGCAGAACACCCGGATCAAAGCGGTGGACAACAAGATCCAGACCTCCGATGTGGAGGAAATCATGAAGCAGGCGAGCTATTACCGCAAAATGCAGCGGATCGAGAAGGCCCGCCGGGTGCAACGCCGCTATTAAGGGATCAGGCGCTCGGGTCTCCTCTCGGGGATGCCCGAAGGCTCCTTTCCGGAAGCGCTGAACTCCTCGGTGAGGTACAGAGCACAGAAACAGTGTCCATACTCTTCCAGATCCGGCGGGCAGTACACGCAGGGACAGATGACATCCTGGTCCCGTTCCCGGCTCCCGGCGGTGTCCCGACAGGGGCAGAGGTAGTATCCGTACCGGTTGAAGTTCGCCGTCAGACCCCGGATCAGGGTCTCCAGAAAGGCGGGGTCCCCGTTGAGTTTCCAGCCCTGGTGGCTGGAGACCATCTCCGCGAAGCGCCGGGTGTCGGCGTCGGTTTTCTCAGGCCAGGAGTTCATCCCATTTTTCCTTGACGAAGCCGGTGGTGGATTTATCGCCGTCCACCACGAGAAAGGGGAAGATCAGGCTGCGCTGGTGCCGCTCCCTGAGCTCCGCCCTCAACTCCGCCTTGATCTCCGGCTCCAGCTGATCGATGTTGACGTATCGGAAGGCCAGCTTCCGGTCCCGGAGGTAGGAGATGGCCCGGCGGCAGAAGCCGCAGGTGGACAGGGCGTACACCGTTATGGAATGTCCCGTGGAGTCTCCCTCCACGTTGGTGAAATCGATTTTATCCTGCACAGACATGGAACCGCCTTTAGGATAGGGTATCCTCGCTTCAAGATACCAAAGGCGTGGGCGAAATGCAACCGGAGCCGTTTTTTTTCGAGGTCCGTCACTCCCGGCGGATCATGACTCCCTGGAAGCCCAGGAGGGAAAGCTTTTCCGTGGCGGCCTCGAGTTCAGCGGCGGGAACGTGTTCCAGGAGCACCCGGAAATGGCCGGAAGGAGAGGTTTCGATGGACGGGGACAGGCCCGCCTCGAAGAGCCGGTTGCGGAGTTTCCGGGCGTTCTCCTCGTTTCCGAAGGCCGCCACCTGGATTGTCCGAAAAGCCGCCTCCGGCTCCCGGTGGACGATTTCGATTCGGACCCGGCCGACCCCCCGGGGTGTCAGTCCGATGATGTCCGCCGCCGCCCTGGACAGATCTATGATCCGGTCCTCCACGAAGGGGCCGCGATCGTTGATCCGCACGATGACCGATTTCGCCGATTCCAGGTCCGTCACCCGGACTTTCGTCCCGAAGGGGAGGGTCTTGTGGGCGGCGGTGAGCTTGTTGGTGTCGAAGATCTCCCCGCTGGCTGTCCTCCGTCCCTGGAATTTGCCCCCGTACCAGGAGGCGCCGCCCTCGGTTTCGAAGGCGAAAAGCCCGGCGCCGAGGAATAGGAGGACCGGGGCGGAAAGCGCCGCCCGACGGAAGATGGTGCGGGTCATACCGGTATTATCGGCGCGCCGGTATCGGCCCTTGACCCATGCCCCCGGAGGAGGCCATCCCTCCGGTGAGTCCTCCGTCCCCGGGAAATCCCTCCGGTGAGTCCTCCGTCCCCGGGAAATCCTGGAAATCCGGGGCGAAATCCGACCCGTGGATTCTCCGTCCGGGGGGAACTCCCGGGAAGAGCTTGGAAATACTCCGATAGGGGAGTAGTATTCCGGGATACGTATGACCCGGGAGGAAGCATGAAGAAGACGGAGCGTCTCGTTATCCGCCGGTTTCCCGCGCGGCCCACGATGGAGGGGGCGGGAGTGCGGCTCAAACGCGTTCTCGGTTACCCGGAGCGGGAACTGATCGATCCCTTTCTTCTGTTCGATCACTTCGGTTCGAAGGACCCGGAGGATTACGTCGCCGGGTTTCCCTGGCATCCCCATCGGGGGATCGAAACCGTCACCTACATGCTGGAAGGGAGGACCGAACACGGCGACAGCCTGGGCAACCGGGGCGTCATCGGCCCCGGCGATGTGCAGTGGATGACCGCCGGCGGCGGGATCATCCATCAGGAGATGCCGCTGGTGAGCCCTGGGGGCTTGCGGGGTTTTCAGCTCTGGGTGAATCTTCCGAAGAGCGCCAAGATGATGGATCCCCGGTATCGGGACGTGCAGAGCTGCGATATCCCCGTGGCGGAGACCCCGGAGGCGCGGGTCCGCGTCGTAGCCGGCAGTTACGCCGGTCTCAGAGGGCCGGTGAGGGATGTGGTGGTGGAGCCCCTGTACCTGGATGTGACCCTGGGGGACGGAGGACGCTTCGAATTGGATACCCCGCAGGGGCATACCTTCCTGGCCTACCTCTTCGAGGGCAGGGCCTTTTTCGGTTCCGCCCCGGCGGAGATGGAGGCGGAAATCGGCCTTCTCTTCGGGGACGGAGGCGCCTTCACCGCCCGGGCCGGGGACGGAGGCGCACGGTTCATCCTTTTCGGGGGAAGGCCCCTGGGGGAACCCATAGCCTGGAGGGGTCCCATCGTCATGAATACCCGGGAAGAACTGGACCAGGCCTTCCGGGAGCTGCGCGACGGAACTTTTATTCGATGACGGAGAAGTCCCCAGCGAACTTTTCTTTGACAAACAAGAACGGAGCCCTTACAATGTGAAAATAAATGGAGGAGGTGGCATGAAAAAACTGATCATTGCGGTTGTCGCGCTCTGTCTGGTTGCGGGATTCGTGTTCGCCGGCGGAGAAAAAGAGGCTCCCAAGGGGCCGGTGCAGCTGAAATGGGCCCATGTCTATGAAACCGGCGAAGAATTTCACAAATGGGCGCTCTGGTCGGCGGAAGAGATCAAAAAGAAGACCAAGGGCGCCTATCAGATCGAGGTCTTCCCCGCCTCGGCCCTGGGAAAGGAATCCGATATCGTGCAGGGACTGAGCCTCGGATCAGTGGACATCGTCTACGCCGGCTCGGCTTTCATCGGCAATACCTACGGGCCCATCGCCATCGGGGAAGCTCCCTTCATGTTCGAGGGATTCAAGCATTTTCAGAATTTCGCGAAGAGCCCGTTCTTCAAGGAACTGGCCGACGGATACGAGAAGGCTTCCAAAGGGAACAAGGTCACCGCGGTCACGTATTACGGGGCCCGCTGCGTCACCTCGAAAAAGCCCATCAACAAGCCGGAGGACATGAAAGGGCTCAAAATCCGGGTTCCCAACGCCCCGCTCTATCTCATGTTCACCGAAGCGGTGGGCGCCAATGCCGCCCCCATCGCCTTCGCGGAGGTTTACCTGGCCCTGCAGCAGGGGGTCGTGGACGCGCAGGAAAACCCCCTTCCCACGATCCAGGCGAAGAAGTTCTACGAGGTGCAGAAGTACATCAATCTGACCCAGCACATCGTCAACAATCTTCTCACCATCATCGGCAGCCCGACCTGGAAGAAGCTGTCCCCGGAGAGCCAGCAGATCTTTGCCGACGTGACCCGTGAAGCGGCGGAGAAATGTTCCCTGGCCATCAACAAGGCTGAGGATGACCTCCTGGTCTGGTTCGAAAAACAGGGCAACATCGTCAACAAGACCGACAGGGCGCCCTTCATTCAGGCCGTCGCCCCGAGCCTGAAAAGCAGTCCCCGGATGACCTGGAGCCTGGAGGATTACAACAAGATGCAGGCTCTGAGGTAGCTGATTTTTTACGTCCCGCCGCTCCAGGGGATGTCGTCCCGGGGGCGGCGGCGATTTTCAACATCCCGCAGTTCAAGGAGCCGGCATGGCAAACGACACCATCCCCGAGCCCGGAAACGGGCCTTCGGACTCCCACGATTTCGATCTCAAAAAACTGCCCTTCGAGGACTACATCGTCCTCCTCTTGTTCTGGGCCCTGGGGATCGTCGTTTTTGCGCAGTTCTTCTCCCGGTACGTTCTCAACGCGGCGATCGTATGGACGGAGGAGTTCGCCCGCAACCTTCTGATCTGTGTGGGTTTCCTCGGGTCCGCCATCGGAGCCCGGAAGAATTCCCACATTTTCATGGAGGCGGGTTACCGTTTCTTCCCCCGGAAACTGGGTTTTTTCCTGTCCACCCTGACGGATGTCATCAAGGTCCTGTTCTATGGGATCTGCGCCTATCTTACGGCGAAGATACTGCCCCTGATGCACCGGGAGTATTTCACCACCGTTTTATGGCCCATGTCCGTTCTCTATGCTCCCGTGCTCGCCGGGTTCCTGCTGATGACCTACCGGGCGGCGGCGGTGGCGTGGAAACACTGGAAAACCGGTTTCATCCCGGTGCTGAACGACCCCTCGGCTTTCAAGCCGATGGATTGAGAAGGGGAGCGCCATGATTTCGATTCTTTTCATTTCCATGTTCGTGCTGCTTCTCATCGGGGCCCCCATCGCCATCGTCCTGGGAGGGTCGTCGACGCTGTGGGTCTACCTGACCCGGGCCGTCCCCGATTTCACGATTCTGCACCGGATGGTGAACGGAGTGGACAGCTTTCCCCTGCTGGCGATTCCCTTCTTCATCATGGCGGGGACTCTGATGAACGAGGCGGGGCTGACGAATCAGATTTTCGACTTCGCCCGGGCGGTGGTGGGCTGGCTTCCCGGGGGCCTGGGGCATGTGAACGTCGGGGCCAGCGTCATCTTCGCCGGAATGTCCGGGGCGGCGGTCGCCGACGCCGGGGGGCTGGGCACCATCGAAATCAAGGCCATGAACGACGCCGGCTACGATCTGGACTTCTCCATCGGCGTCACCGCGGCCTCCTCCACCATCGGCCCCATCATCCCCCCGAGTCTCCCGATGGTCATCTACGGCGTCATGGCTTCGGCGTCCATCGGCAAGCTGTTCATCGCCGGCTTCGTGCCGGGGCTGCTCATGGCTCTGGGGCTGTCGCTGTCGGTGGCGTATTACGCGAAAAAACGCAACTATCCCCGGGACGCCGCCTTTTCGGTGAGGAGGCTCGGGTCCTCCTTCATCAAGGGGCTTCCCGCGCTGATGACGCCCACCATCATCATCGGCGGGATCATGAGCGGTATTTTCACCCCCACCGAGGCGGCCATCGCTGCGGTGGTCTACGCCCTCGTGCTGGGGCTGGTCTACCGGACACTCACCTTCAAGAGCTTCGTCAAGATCAGTCTGGAAACCGCCGAGACCACCGCCATCATCCTGCTCATCGTGGCCGGGGCTTCGATCTTCGCGTGGGTGCTGACGGCGAACCAGGTGACGGAAAAGTTCGCCACCCTGATGCTGGGCATATCCAACAACAAGATCGTCATTCTGCTGATCATCAACGCCATTCTGCTGGTGGTGGGCTGCTTCATGGAGACCATCGCCGCCATCACCATTCTGACGCCGGTGTTTCTACCGGTGATGGCGAAATTCGGTGTGGACCCCATACATTTCGGGGTCATCATGGTTCTGAACCTGATGATCGGGCTGCTGACGCCTCCGGTGGGAATGGTCCTCTTCGTTCTCGCCCGGGTGGCGAAGGTTCCCTTTGAGCGCTGCGCCAAGGCGACCTTTCCCTTTCTGCTGCCGCTGATGGTGGTGCTTCTCCTCATCACTTTCATAGAGCCCCTGTGCATGTGGCTTCCGGGTGTTCTCTTCTCCAAATGAGGCCCGGGGGGATGAAGAAGAACGGATAAGCGCAAGCCGATCCTTTTCGACGCCCATGAGACCCTCCTGGATTATGAAATCCGGAGTGCGGGAGCTGGAGTCCACCTTCCGGGAGCCGGGACTGGACTGTCGGGGGGCTCGTGACCGGCGGTGTGAAGGAAGTCCGAAGGACGCGCTCCAGGTTGACCCCGACGGGTCTGCAGCATGTATCGTCCTGCGCGATCAGGGCGCGGAAGAGCCGGAACCCGGCATTTCCGCCCATGCCCTGGGGGCTTCCGGAAGGATCGCCGGGGGGACGGAGGCCAGGTAGCCGGAACCCGGCATTTCCGCCCATGCCTTGGGGGCTTCTGGAAGGATCGCCGGGGGGACGGAGGCCAGATCGGGCTGAGGGGACGGAGGTCAGGGGCCGAGGCAGCGGGCGAATACCGCCTTAAGATAGCGGCCTTCGGGATAATCGGTGCGGAAGGGGTGATCGGGGGCGGCTCCGGCGATCCGGAAGATCTGCAGTTCCCGTTTCGCCTCCCCGGCGGCGTTGGACAGGACGCCCAGGAACTGCTGTTCACTCACCAGGCCGGAGCAGGAGCAGGAGACCAGAAGCCCCCCGGGCTTCAAGGCCTCCATGGCCAGCCGGTTGATGTCGTTGTAAGTTTTCAGCGCCCGGGGGATCTCCTCCCGGACCCCCGCCAGCTTCGCCGGATCGAGGATGATCATGTCCACCCTTTCCCCTCCCCGTGTTTTCTCCCGGAGAAAATCGAAGCAGTCCCGATGCCGGTACTCCACGGAGGCGTCGTTCCGCCGGGCGTTTTTTTCCGCCACCGCCAGAGCTTTTTCGTCCAGGTCCACCGAAACGACCCTCTTCGCCCCGGCGCGGGCTGCGGAAATGCCGAAGCCTCCGGTGTAGCAGAACAGGTCCCAGACCTCCTTTCCGGCGGCCAGCCCCGCGGCGGCGATGCGATTGTCCCGCTGGTCCAGGAAGTATCCGGTCTTGTGCCCCGAGGACAGGTCCACCCCGATGGTCAGGCCGTTTTCCCGGATATCGACGGTGGTCGGCGGAGGATAACGGCGGGCGGGCCCGTCGAAGGGGACTCCTTCGTTTTTCTCCGTTTTGGGATCCGGACGGAAGGCGATCCGGCTGCCGGGATACAGTTTCTCCAGAGCTTCCGCGAAGAGAGGCGCCAGAGGGATGTAGCCGGCGCTGAAGGGTTCCATAACCAGAAGGCCGGCGAATTTGTCGATCACCAGGCCGGAAAAACCGTCGGCCTCGCCATGGATGAGCCGGTAACTGTCGGATATCCGGGGGATCTGCAGGGTGTTCTCCCGGAACTCCTTGGCCGCCGTAAGGCGCCGGGTGATGAAATCCCCGTCGACGGCTTCCCGGGGGTCCCTGGTCAGGAGCCGAATGGCGATGGTCCGGCGGGGGTGATAGAAACCGCGGCCCGCGAAGTCTCCGTTCCGGGTCAGAACTTCGACAAGGGTCCCCGGATCGGGTCTCCGCCGGGGGTGCTGCACCATTTTGCTGAAAATCAGCGGGTGGCGGGTGTTGTATTCGGTTTTGAGGTGGATTTTCACCGGCCCATGATAGCGAAAGAGGTCCCCCCGTGCAAGACAAGGGGGGGCTTGGGAGGCGCCCGAAGCGCCCGGGGAAGCGCCCGGGGACGGAGGTCCGGCTGGGGGAGGCTTTCCCCGGGGCGCTGGGGACGGAGGTTCGGCTGGGGGCGGTTTTCCCTGGGCGCCGGGGACGGAGGTTCGGCTAGGGGCGGCTTTCCCCGAGGCGCCCGGGGACGGAGGTTGACAGGGACCCCCGTATTGTGTATAAAAGGCCATGATCTTGCCGCTGGATCTTCTGAACAGCTACGAAAAGAACATTTACGAACTCACCTGCGCCGCTATCCGCCGGGCCTATCAGATCACCATCGCCGGGGACGAAGAGGTGGAAGCGAACAACGGAAAGGTCGTTTCCGTCAGCATCAAACAGATCCTCACCAACAAAGTCGTTTTCAGACTGGAAGAATGAGCGCCGGCGGGGCTCATGAAAAAGCCTTTCGCCCTGCTCCTTTTCGGCCCCACGGGGGTCGGTAAAACCGAGCTCCTTCTGCGTCTGTTCGCCGGTCGTGCCGAAGTCATCAGCGCCGATTCCATGCAGGTTTACCGGGGCCTGGATATCGGCACGGCAAAACCCGACCCGGACCTTCTGCGATCTCTTCCCCACCATCTCATCGACATTCGGGATCCCCGGGAGCAGTACACCGTGGGGGATTTCGTGTCCTCCGCCGAGAAGCTGATCATCTCCATCGGGGACGGAGGCAAGATTCCCGTCGTCTCCGGCGGCACGGCTTATTACTTCCGCAACCTCATCTTCGGCCTGCCCCCCGCGCCGCCGGCGGACATGGGGGTCCGGGCCAGGCTCGAAGAGGAATGCGCCCTGCAGGGGACGGAGGAGATGCACCGGCGGCTCCGGAGGGAAGACCCCACGGCGGCGGACCGGATCTCCCCCCGGGACCGATACCGGATCCTTCGGGCTCTGGAGGTGCGGGACATTTCCGGTCGGCCCCTTTCCTCTTTTCCCGTTCCGGACAGTCCGCGGAAGGACATGGACTTTCTTGTGGTGGGACTGACCCGGCCCCGGGAGGAACTCCACCGCCGCATCGATGAACGGGTGGAGGCCATGTTCCGCCGGGGCCTTCCGGGGGAGGTGGCGGGTCTCATGAGGAGGGGCTTCACCGACAACGATCCGGGCTTGAAGGGGATAGGCTACCGGGAGTTTTTTTCCCTCAAAAACGACGGCTGCCTGCGGCTCAAGGATGCCGCGGAACTCATCAAAACCGCTTCCCGGAGGTTCGCCAAGCGGCAGCTGACCTTTTTCCGGAGTCTCCCCGGGGTTCTGTGGGTCCACCCTGACGATGACGCCGAACTGAGCCGAATTTTCTCTCCCTTTTTCTGAGGCGGGGAGGGCCGGCGACCGAAACCGCCGCCGTCCATTTCTCTTTCCCGCGTCTTGTGATTTTCCCCCCTTCGATTAAACTGATAGGGAGAAACGAGGAGAAACAGGGATGAAAGAGCGGATCGCCGGATTGATTCATTTCATGTACGGCCGGGAGGCCGGGGAGCCGGTTATCGAGGAACTCATGGACATTCTCGATGAGTTCAGGACGAAGCTGACGGCGCCGGAGGATTATGCCGGGGGTTTCCCGCTTTCGGAGAAGGACTCCTTCCTGATAACCTACGCCGATCAGTTCCGGGAAGCGGGGCGGCCCCCCCTGGCTACGCTGAAGGATTTTCTGGACACCTATCTCCATGGCCTGGTCGAAGGTGTTCATATCCTGCCCTTTTTCCCCTCCACCGGGGATGACGGGTTTTCGGTGGCGGATTTCCAGGCCGTCGATCCGGATTGGGGGACCTGGCAGGACATCGAGGATATCGCCGGGGAGTACGGGCTCATGATGGATCTGGTGCTGAACCACGTGTCGAAATCCAGCCGCTGGTTCCAGGGATTTCTCCGGGACGAGGAGCCCTACCGGGATTATTTCATCACCGTTCCCCCGGGGACCGATGTTTCCGGGGTGTTCCGCCCCCGCACTCACCCTCTCCTGACGGAATTCGACACGGCTGCGGGGAGGAAGCTGGTCTGGACCACCTTCAGCGAAGACCAGGTGGACCTCAATTACGCGAACCCCCGGGTTCTGCTGGAGATGATCCGGGTATTTCTGTTTTATGTGGAAAAGGGAGCCCGGGCGATCCGGCTCGATGCGGTGGCCTTTCTCTGGAAGGAGCCGGGCACCCCCTGTCTGCACCACCCGAAGACTCATGGGGCGGTCAAGCTTCTCCGGGCCATCGTCCAGGAGGTCTGCCCCTGGGTGATACTGATCACCGAAACGAATGTTCCCCACCGGGAGAATCTTTCGTACTTCGGAGAAGGGGACGAGGCCCATCTGGTCTACCAGTTTGCGCTGCCGCCCCTTCTCCTGCACGGCTTCATGAAGGGCGATTCGAGCTTCCTGCAAGGCTGGGCCCGGGATATCCGCTCACCCGGTCCCGGAATGTCCTTTTTCAATTTTTGCGCCTCCCACGACGGCATCGGTGTATTGCCCGCCCGGGACATCCTTCCGGAGGAACAACTGGCCTCCGTCTATTCCGCCGTGCAGGCCCGGGGCGGGCTCATCAGCCACAAATCAACGGCCCAGGGGAACATACCCTACGAGCTGAACATCAACTGTTTCAGCGCAATTTCCGAACCGGAGCTGTCCGGGCCCCTGCGGGTCAGGAAGTTCATCGCCTCCCAATCCATTCTTCTGGCCATGCCCGGGGTGCCGGGAATATACGTTCACAGCCTCATCGGTTCGGAAAACTGGATCCAGGGCGTCCGGGAGTCGGGAATGAATCGCAGGATAAACCGGCAGAAACTGGACTACGGGAAGGTCCAGGACGAATTGTCCACCCCCGACACGATCCGGGAGAGGATCTTCGCGGGATTCGAAATTCTTCTGATGGCCCGGATCGCCGAACCGGCTTTTCACCCCCTGGCGGCATCCCGCGTGGTTCCCACGGCAGGAAATGTATTCGCCCTCCTTCGGATCCGGAGGGATCAGGACGGTCCCGGCCGGGTTCTCTGTCTGGCGTCCCTGTCGCCGAAGGATGCGGAGGTCTCCTTTTCCGCCCGGGAACTGGATATGAACGGGGAGCGCCTGTTCACCGACATCATAAGCGGGGACGTGGTTTACCCCTCCTGGGAGGCGGAAAACAGGTTTTCCATGACCCTGGGGCCCTTCGAGGCGCTATGGCTCCGTTACGGGACGGGAGATTAGGACCTGGGGCCGGAAAGCCGCCTCTTCGCGTCCGATGCGGCTTCCTGGAGGGTCAAACCCTCGCGGGTTTCCCGCCGTTCCAGGTCCCGGAGGCTGAC
>JAKQWJ010000142.1 GCA_029562045.1 Spirochaetota bacterium
GCCCCTCCTTTTCAACAAGCTCCTGGCGGGCATCCTCCGGGGCATCAGGGAAAAGGGGCCGGTGGTGAACGGCATCCTGATGTTCATGATGAAGCTCAGCGGGCTCGTGAAGAAGCTCTTCAAGGTCAACCCGGGGAAAAAGCTCTTCCACACCGTTCTGGACAAGGCCTCGCTGGCTTCCATCCGGATCTGCATTTCCGGGGGCGGCCCCCTGGCTCCCAGCGTTTTCCGGAAGTACAACCAGCTGGGAATCGATTTCGTCCAGGGCTACGGCCTCACCGAGACCTCCCCCATCCTGACCCTGAACCCCACGGACCATTACAAGGAAACCAGCGTCGGCAAGATCATCCCCGAGGTGGAGATGATCATCCTGGACCCCGACGAACGGGGCGCCGGAGAGATCGCCGTCAAGGGCCCCATGGTGATGAAGGGCTACTACAACATGCCCCGGGAGACCGCGGAGGTCTTCACCGAAGACGGTTTTTTCCGGACCGGCGACGTGGGCTATCTGGACGGGGAGAACTACCTCTACCTCACCGGCCGGGCCAAGAACCTCATCGTCACCGAGGGGGGGAAGAACGTGTTCCCCGAGGAACTGGAGAACCTCTTCCAGCTGCATGACGAGATCGACCAGATCCTGGTTCGGGGCTACATCACCAACCCGGAGCTGAAGACCGAGGAGATTGAGGCCCTGGTGCACCCCAACCCGGATCTTTTCAAGCTTCCCGCGGGGGCGGGAGAGGAGGACGCCGCCGCCTTCCGGACGGGGACGGAGGTCCGGATCAAGGCCCTGGTGGAGGAGGTCAACAGGGGGCTTCAGCCCTATCAGCGGATCAAAAGGGTGATCGTCCTGGACGAGCCCATGGAGATGACCACCACCAAGAAAATCAAGCGTCACGCGGTGGATTGACCGCCCGGGGGCCTTCCGAACGGCCCCCCGTCCCCCGGGGGGTCCGGTGACTCAGACCTTCCTCCGGCTCGCCGGGAGCGTGGTCTTCCGGAGCCGGATGGACTTGGGCGTCACCTCCACCATCTCGTCCTCCCGGATGAAGCGCACCGCCTTCTCCAGGCTCATGGGCAGGACAGGGGTCAGGATGACGTTTTCGTCCCTCCCGGCGGCCCGGATGTTGGTGAGTTTCTTCATCTTCGTGGGGTTGACGTTCAGGTCGTTCTCCCGGTTGTGCTCCCCCACGATCATGCCCTCGTAGACCGGGTCGCCGGGAACCACGAAGAGGCTTCCCCGGGGCTCCAGGTTGAACAGGGCGTAGGCCACGGCGGTCCCTTCCCGGTCGGAGACCAGCGAGCCCCCGAAACGCTCCGGGAAATCCCCCCGGTACTCCTCGTAGCCCGACAGATAGGAGTTCATGATCCCCGTCCCCTTGGTGTCCGTCAGGAACTCGTCCCGGTACCCGATGAGGGCCCGGGAGGGGACGCTGAACTCCATGGAAACCCGGCCCGATTCCCGGCTGGTCATGGCGACGAGCCGGCCTTTGCGCCGGGCCAGTTTTTCGGTTACCACCCCGGCGTAAACCCCGACGCAGTCGACGTAGAGATGCTCCACCGGCTCCATTTTCCGCCCGTTCTCGTGGCGGTAGATCACCGCGGGCCGGCCCACGCAGAACTCGAAGCCCTCCCGCCGCATGGTTTCGATCAGGATGACCATCTGGAACTCCCCCCGGCCCTGCAGGACGAAGCCGTCCCGGTCCTCCGATTCCAGGAGGCGCATGGACACGTTCTGGAGGGTCTCCTTTTCCAGGCGCTCCTGGATCCGGGTGGCCTGGACGATGGTTCCCTCGGCGCCCGAAAAGGGGGAGGTGTTCTTGGTGAACTTCATGGACACCGTGGGCTCGTCCACCGAGAGCCGGGGCAGCGGCGTCGGGTCGTCCCGGGTGCAGATGGTGTCGCCGATGTGGACCTCGTCGATCCCCGCCAGGATCAGAATGTCCCCGGCGGAGGCGGTCTGGGCCTCCACGATGGCGGGGCCGCTGTAGGTCTGGATCCGGGTCACCCGGAGGGGCTTCGCCTCGCCGGACGCATCGACCCGCACCAGGGCGTCGTTCCGCCGGGCCCGGCCGCTGTATATTTTCCCCACCGCCAGGCGTCCCAGATAATCGGAGTAGCTCACGTCGGAGATGAGCATCCGGAAAGGGGCCTCCGGGTCGCCCCCGGGGGGAGGGACCCGCGTCAGGACGGTGTCCAGCAGGAGGTCCAGGCCCCCGTCGGGCCCCTCGGGGCTCCTTCTGACGATCCCCTCCCGGCCCACGGCGTAGAGGACCGGGAACTCCAGCTGGGCCTCCGAGGCGTCCAGTTCGATAAGAAGGTCGTAGATCTGATCCAGAACCTGCCGGGGACGGGCGTCCTGCCGGTCGATCTTGTTGATAACCACGATGAGGGCCAGCCCCGCCGCCAGCGCCTTGGACAGGACGAAGCGGGTCTGGGGAAGGGGCCCCTCGGCGGCGTCCACCAGGAGGACCGCGCCGTCCACCATGGAAACGGCCCTCTCCACCTCGCCGCCGAAATCCGCGTGCCCCGGGGTGTCGATGATGTTGATCTTCACCCCCTTCCATTCCACGGCGCAGTTCTTCGCGGCGATGGTGATTCCCCGTTCCCGTTCCAGGTCCAGGCGGTCCATGAGCCGCTCCGCCACCTCCTGGTTCTCCCGGAAGACCCCGCCCCTCTTCAGCAGGCCGTCCACCAGGGTGGTCTTCCCATGATCCACATGGGCGATGATCGCCACGTTGCGCACCGACAGGTCAAGCTGCTTCACACTCATCGAGTCATTTCTTTTTTCGGTATCAGGGTTTCAGGGTTCCGGCGGCCCGAAGAGGATGTCGAAGACCCGCAGGCCCGAGGGACTGGAGAAATACCTGCCCCGCAACTCCGCCGCGGCCGCCGGGGATGCGGCGAGCTTCTTTTCCATGATGTTGACCAGCCAGTCCGCCTCGAAGAGGATGCGGATTCCCCGGGCTTCCACCTTCTCCGGGCTGTGATGGGCCCCCACGGCTTCCCGGATCCACCGGCGGTCCGCCTCGTCCATATCGTATCCCGCCAGGATTTCGCCGGCCACCCTCTCCCCTTCCCGCTCCTGAAAGGGGGGGGCGGAGCTTCCGTGGATCCGCAGGGCCTCGGGGATTCCTATGTCATGGAGGATGGCGGCGCACTCCAGAAGTTTCCGGGCCTTCTCCCCCGTCCCCTCCAGCTCGGCGATGAGGCGGACGAAATCCAGGACCTTCTGGGCGTGGCCGATGCGGTGAAAATCCCCCCTGTGGTACTCCAGCATGTCCAGCATGAGCCGGGAAACTTCCAACCTCTTCATGGCCCCTCCCGGGGGCCAGTGTACACTTTCCCGGCGGGGACGCGCAATTCCCCCCCCGCGGGGGCGCGAAAACGGAGACCGGGATTGCGGGTCGCGGGCCATTCCCCCCTTCCCGGGCGGGGGGGATCACGGCGGATGCGGGAAAACCCGGCTCCGCCCCTCCCTCCCCGGCGGGAGGAGTCAGAAGCCCAGGGCCTCTCCTACCAGAACGACGGTTATGTCCGTCTGGGACGGCCGCCGCTTCAGGATCGAATAGACCCGGCAGATCCGGGTCTCCGCCGAACAGTCCGAACAGATCCCGGTGGAGGCGCAGGGGTTCCCCGTCCGGAGCCGCCGGTTGTTCAGCGGGGCGGCGCAGCCTTCGATCCGCGCCAGCGCCTCGCCCAGGTCCCGGCGGACCTTGTTGGCCCCGGCGACGACCACCACCTTCCGGGGCCCGAAGGTCATGGCGTTGGTCCTGTTGCCGTTTCCGTCCACGTTGACCAGGCCTCCGTCCAGGGTCACCGCGTTGGTTCCGGTGAGGAACACGTCGCAGAGGAGCTGCAGCCGCCGGATTTCCCCCTTCCGCTCCGGGGTGAGGCCCGGTTCGTTGTGGTCCAGAACCACGGCGCCCGCGGCCCGGACCTTTTCGGGCAGACCCATCTGCGCCAGGGTCATGGAGCCCCCGAAACCCACCTGGGCTCCGGGACCGATGAAGCCCATGACGATTTCCGCCGCCTTCTCCCTGTCCGGGGCATAGACCGCGTCGAATCCGCTCTTCTTCAGCGCCGCCGCAGCCCGCTGCGCCAGGGCCTCGTGGCGGGCTTTTTGAACCTCCGTCGTCATGCTAGACCGCCACCTTGACAACCACTTTGCGGTTCCGCCGTTTTCCGTCCAGGTCGCAGGAGGGTTTGTGGGCGTCGTGGGGGAAGAAGAGGGCGAAGACCCCCGGGGTCAGAGGGAAAAAGGCTCCCCCTTCTCCATGAAAAAAACCCAGGTCCTTCTCCCCATCGAAGGGACCCGAAGGCTCCAGGCCCGCCAGGGGGGTCATGTAACAGCCTTCCTTGCCCTCCAGAACGAACTGGATGTCCATGTACCGCCGGTGAGCCTCGAACTTCGCCGCCGAAAGGTCCTTGGTCTCGTAGCTCATCACCTGGACGATGACCCGGTCGCCGTCCACCGGGTGCTTCCCCTCGGGGAGGGTGGAAACATCGTGCGTCCCCAGATAGTCGATGGCGGCGTCCAGGTTCCGGGACAGCCCCTTGTACTGCGTCAGTTTATCCATACTGTCGTAAATCATGCGCGTCTCCTTCCGGAAAATCGGGTTTTCCGAAACCCCATTATGTCCCATCCCGGCGGTGTGGGCAACGGGAAAACCGGCCAGTTCCGGACGGAGCCGCTCCGGGCCGGGCCGTCGGGCGGCCCCCGGGAAGGCCGAAACCGGTTCTTGACGGATGGGAAAAATCGGAATAGCATGTACCCCTAAAGGAAGATATCCGCCCGGGACGGAGTTTTTTCCTCCAAAAAAGCATGAAAACCATAGGTTACGGGATTCCAGAAAACTTCATCGCGTAAGGAGCATGCCATTCCATGGGAGTCAAAACATTCAAAGGGGGAACGCATCCGCCGGAACGCAAAGAGGCGGCCAAGGACGCGCCCATCGAATCTCATCTTTCCCCCAAGCAGGTGGTTATCCATCTGAACCAGCACACCGGCTCTCCCAACCAGCCTCTGGTCAAGGTGGGGGACGCGGTGGTCCGGGGACAGAAGATCGCTTCCAGTGACGGGCGGCTTTCCATACCTCACCACGCCTCCATCTGCGGGGTGGTCAAACGCATCGAACCCCGCCCCCAGTCCAATCTGCTGGACGGAATGGCGGTGGTCATCGAAGCCAACGGCAGCGGCGAGACCGCCTTCATGCCGCCCCTGGACCCCTTCTCCTGCACCCGGGAGGAGGCCATCCAGCGGATCAAGGAAGCGGGCATCGTCGGCATGGGAGGGGCGGGTTTCCCCACCTGGATGAAGCTCTCCCCGCCCCCCACCAAACCCATCGACGTCGTCATCGCCAACGGGGCGGAGTGCGAACCCTTCCTTACCGTGGACTACCGCACCATGCTGGAAAACCCCGGTCCCCTGGTCTACGGCCTGGCGGTCTGCCTGAAGGTCCTGAACGTCACCCGGGGCGTCATCGCCCTGGAGGACAACAAGGCCGATGTGGTCCC
>JAKQWJ010000150.1 GCA_029562045.1 Spirochaetota bacterium
CTCGCCGGAGAGGATCTGCTCGTCGATTTTTTCCTCCGGCAGGCTGTGGAGGAATTTTCTCTCCTCCAGGGCCCGCAGGATGGAATCCCGGTCCACCATGTTCTTTCCCGCCCGCCGGGACCAATGGTCTCCTTCCCGGAGCAGGTCGGCGATGAGGGAAAAACGGGTGGTGAGCTTGTTCCGGAACTCTCCGACCCGCACCCCGTACTCCACCACCGCGGCGATGCCGGAGGCGTCGAAGTTCAGCAGTTTCTCTTCCGCCGATATCTTGCGGATGAAATCGATGTACTCCCGGGTCCCCTTCTCGTTCCGATCCATCACCGAATCGAACTCCGCCGGAACCTTGAAGAGTTTGGAGAAATCCTCGTCGGTGCCGTACAGGAAATCGTAGACATGCTCGCCGCCCATGATGATGGTCTTGGTGTCGATCTCCACCGGTTCGGGCTTCAGGCCCGGAACGGGGGTGAAAAAGGGGTTCGGAGGGTTCCGGATCTCGGTCCTGCCGTCCTCCAGGGCCCTCTTCAGGCTGTTCCAGGCCCCTTCCTCCTTCAGGATGTCCTCGGCCCGGAGAACGAGAAAGCCGCCGGAGGCGCGGATCAGGGCTCCCGGGCGGATCATCATGAAGTTGGTCCGGGTCTCCCCGGCCATGTCGACGATGGCCTCCTGGCTGCCGAAGAGCGCCGCGTAATCCGGGCGGGTCTCGAAAATCACCGGGGCGGCGTCCGCTTCGGCGTTGTCCACAATGATGTTGACCCCGTAGCGGATGAGCGCCGGGTCCCCCGCGGGGTCCCGGGGCGGCGCGTCGTCGGAAAAGAGGAACAGATTGGACTTGATGTCCCCCTCCATCCGGGCCAGAAAATCCCGCGTCTTTTCCGCCGGGTATTCCTTCTCCAGGCGGCCGATCTCCCGCCGGATATCCCCCTCCACGGCCTGGACCCGGAGGCTCTGCAGCTCCTCCTCCATTCTGATCCGCCGGCGGCGCAGATCCATGAAGAGCGCTTTCAGCTCGTCCATGTGGCGGTGATACTTCTCCCGGGTCTCGTTCCACTGCTGCTGGGTGATTTCCCCGGCCCCCACCCGGAGCTGCAGTTCGTCGAAGCTCAGCGCCTCCCCCCGGTGCAGGGGGAGAAGGTCGGAAACCTTCTCCTCCTCGCTGCCCACCTGGACGATCCGGAAACCCTGGGCGGAGGCGGCGCTCTCGAATTCCGCCAGTCTCCGGTTCTCCTCCCCCTCCAGGGCCTCCACGAGTCTGTCCCGTTTCTTCTTGAAGACTCCCCCCTCCTGCCGGGAGGGTATCAGGGTCTTCAGGCTCTCCACCAGCCCGTGCAGGTCCTTCTTGAACCTCCGTCCCCCGCCGGCTTCGAAATACAGGACCCGGGGGTTCTCCGGCCGGTCGAAGTTGTAGACAAAAACGATGTCCCGGAGGCGGGAGGTGTCGGTCCGGCTTTTTTCCAGAATCTGCATCACCGTGGAGCGTTTGCCCGTGCCCGGCAGCCCCGTGACGATGAGGTTGTAGCCCTTCGCCCGGATCGCGGTTCCGATGGACAGCGCCCGGATCGCCCTCTCCTGGCCGATGATGGGGCTCTCCACGGGGGCCGTCGCGGCCTCCAGGGCGGATATTTCCCGGTCCTCGATGCCGAACCGGATGTCTTCGTAACTCAGCTCGTGGGAATTGACGTTCATCACAGGGCCATAATAGGAGCCTCCCGTCTCAGTGTCAAGAAACGGCGGGGAGGCGGTACTTGCCCCCTCCATGGCCCTCCCGTATAATGCAGCCATGCGGATTCGTGAACTGGACGCCTACTTTCGCTCCATCCTCGACATCGACGGCCTGTCCCGGGTCGATTCATCCCTGAACGGCCTTCAGGTGGGCCGCCCGGAGCAGGAGGTCGCCAGGATCGCCTTCGCCGTGGATGCCTGCATGGACAGCTTCCGGCTCGCCTCCCGATGGGGGGCCGAACTTCTTTTCGTCCATCACGGACTGTTCTGGGGCAGGGACCTGCGAGTCACCGGTTCCCACCGGGAGAGGCTCAAACATCTTCTGGACCATGACCTCTGTCTCTACGCCGCCCACCTTCCCCTGGATATGCATCCCGAGGTGGGCAACAACGCCGGAATGGCCGCCACCCTCGGTCTGGTGGACACCCAACCCTTCGGTATCTACAAGGGGGTGAATATCGGGATTCAGGGCCGGCTTCCCCGTCCCCTGACCCTCGGGGAGGTGCATGCCCTCCTGTTCGGCGGCGGGGCGCCGGATCCGGTCCCGGGACTGGCTTTCGGAAAGGATCGGGTGGAAACGGTGGGCATCGTTTCCGGCGGGGCGCCCCATGAGGCCTATCAGGCCGTCGAACGGGGGCTGGATCTGTACATCACCGGCGAAAGCGCCCATGGGATGTACCATCTCGCCCAGGAGGAGGGGCTCAACGTGATTTTCGGCGGCCATTACCGGACCGAAACCTGGGGCGTCCGCCTTCTGGCGGATCGGACCTTCCGGGACACGGGCCTGGACACCCGGTTTTTCGACATACCCACGGGACTCTAACCCATGGCCGCCGCATCTCCTTCCCTGAGTTCCCCGTCCCGGGAGAAAAAAATCCTTCCCTTTTCGCTGGCGGCGGTGATCCTCGTCCTGGATCAGCTCTCCAAATGGCTGGTGGTGGAGCGCATCCCCCGGCTGACCGTGGGCGCCGAGTTTTTCGGCGGCTTCATCCGTTTCATCCACGCCCGGAACCCCGGAATAGCCTTCAGTCTGGGGAGGGATCTTCCGGATCCCCTGCGGGGGGTCTTTTTCACCCTGCTGCCCATCCTGGTTCTGGCGGCGCTGGGGCTGCATTACTTCCGGTCCGATGATTTTTCCCCGATCCAGCGCTGGGCGGTGGCGGGGATCATCGGCGGGGGGGCGGGAAACCTGGTGGACCGGATCTTCCGCCCCGAAGGGGTGGTGGACTTCATCGATGTCGAGTTCTTCGGGATCTTCGGCCTGGATCGGTGGCCCACCTTCAATATCGCCGACTCCTCGGTGGTGGTCTTCGGCTCCCTCCTGGCCCTCACCATTCTGACCCACGGGAGAAGAACCCATGAATAAAAAGGTCAATACCCTGCTCTTCGTCCTGGGAGCCACCCTGGTCAACATGTTCCTGATGGTGGGCCTCTTTCTCGCCCTCTTCGCGGTCTACGGAATCTTCGCCGCCGCACGGGTTTCCCCGGCGATCCACACCGGGGTGATCATCGTCCTGTTCACGGCGTCGATCCTGGGGACCTACTTCCTGTACCACAAGCTGGTGGCTCTGATGTCCCGGAAGATGGATTTCGAGAAATACTTTCACCCGATTTTCAGATCGAAGAAGAAATGACCCGGGCGTAAGCCCGGGCAGGGCGTAACCCTGCCCGGAACCGGGGTCTGGGCCGGGCTCAAGGCCGGGCCGGACTCAGGCCCGGGCTCAAGGCCAGACTCAGGCCCGGGCTCAGGACCGGCCCGGGCTCAAGGCCGGGCTCAAGGCCGGCCACAGTCAAAGCAGGCCCAGGCTCAGTAGCCGTCGGACATGGCCCGGTTCTGGTCTTTTTTGTAGAGTTCCGCGTAGACGAAGCCCCGGGTTTTCAGCTTGTCCTTCACGTCCTGGGGAAAGGGCAGGTATCGCCAGAAGATGCCCCGGACCTCCCGGTCCAGCTTCTGGGTGCCCTCGCTCTCCTTGGAGATCCAGAGAATGTAGTCCTGAATGAAGGACTCCCGGACATCGCCCTTCATCTTGCGCTCGGAGAACCACTGATAGTACCAGCCCGTCAGGCCCTCTTCCATCCAGTAGTGCTGGGCCTTCTCCTTGGCCACCTGCCAGCGCAGGTCCGCCATCGCCGCGATGACCGCGGTTCTGATCTCCTTGGGGTACAGAGGTATGGCCACCCGTCCCCTCCCGGTCGCCCGGTTGTACCTCTCGAAGGGTTCCCAGCAGATTCCCGCGTCCCCGTAGCAGGGCAGAATGATGATGTTCGGGACGATCCGGTTGGTCTGCTGACGGAAGCTGCGCAGGAAGAGCCCCGGGTCCAGGTACTCCACGTCGGCCATGATGTTGACCAGGTTCTCCCGGGTGCCGATGTCCAGGATATTACCCCGGATGTACTGCTTCAGAAGGATGGGAAAATGGTTGCCCTGACGGCCCACGCACATCTTGGCCATCTGGCGGAGGGTGTTGAGTTCGTCGAGTATGGTCTTGTTGTCCACCGCGGGACCGGCCCCCAGCTCCTGATCCTTGCGCTTCAGATCCTCCAGCTGATTCCGGATGCCGTCCAGCTCGGAGTAATAGCGCGCCTGGTCACGGTTGACGTTGCCCAGACGTCGGAGGACCTCCCCGATTTCGTTCAGGGCGCTCCGCTGGGCCTCCGAATAGGGAAGCTTCAGGCCCGGCAGGTCCGATGCGGTTTCGTGTTCCGTGAGGTACCGGACCCGTTCCCGGAGGCGCTCCTCCAATTCGTCCATCTCCCCCATCCGGTTCCGGATGAGGCCGACCTGCGCCTCGAACCTCCCCCGGGTGCGCTCCAGAAGGACCTGCATTTTCTGTTTGTCGTCCCGGCGGGCCTGCTTGGTCTCGTCCTGGACCGACGGACTCACCTGTCCCCGGATGACCGCGGAAATCCATTCGTCCAGGTAATAGATCGGCTCTCCCAGACCGTTGTCCCAGACGATCCGGGCCAGCATGTCCCGCTGCTCCGTCGAAATGGCCGTGGGGAGGAGGACGGCGTATCGGGCGAAGAGCCTTTTGGGCATGGGCAGATTCCGGGTCATCTTGACCGACAGACGGCCCAGGAGTTCCCAATACACCGGAATCAGGCGGCCGCGGAAGACAGAGCGCTCCTGGGGGTCCTGGACCGTCATGAAGGAGCTGAAAAAACTGTGCAGTTTTTTTGAAACATCGCCCTCGCCGGAGAGGACGGTCTTGTAGAACTCCCGGTCCTGAAAGAAAGGCTTCGCCGCTTCTTCGATTTTTTCCGGCCGCCGGAAAGCCCGGGATGCGGTATCCGCCCCCTCGGGAGACCCCGGAAGATCCCCATCGGGGGCGGCGTCTTCTTCGAAAAGTTCGAGGAACTCGGGCTCGTCGCCCCGATCCGCCAGCTCCGGGGTCTCTATCCCCATGAGACCGGCTATTTCCGGATCGACTTCGCCGGAGAACTTACTGCCCACAGAAGACTGATCCCTGCTCATTACCTCTTCGTATGGAGGTGACGGGAGTCGAACCCGTGACCCCTTGAATGCCATTCAAGTACTCTAGCCAGCTGAGCTACACCCCCGAAGTCTTCGGCCATGATAATCGGAAGGGCCCGGACTGTCAAGGCCCCCCGGACATGTTCAGTAATGGTGGCCGAACCCTATGAAAGCCTCCCATCTCTTCCAGCGTTTGCCGTCGTCGTCCTCCCGGGGGGCAAAGCCTTTTATCCGATAGTCGTCCAGCACCGCCTCCAGGTCGAAACCCAGGGACGCCCGCAGATACAGGCTCCGGGCGAACTTCGGAAAAACCACCACCTGCACCCCGCCGCCGTAATACATCTCCCCGGGGTTGAAGGACTCCCCCCTTCTTTTGACCAGCGCCAGATCCAGGAAGGGGCCGGCCTGCACTTCAAAATAGGGGTCCAGGAACCACATCCACATTTTCACGTCGATATCGGTGTTGACGAAGAGTCCCGAGTCTCCCTTCAGGCGGTCATCCAGGATCCCCCGGATGGGGGCTCCCACGGCGTCGCTGTCCGCGGGACCCCGCTCCCGGTCGAACTGGAAAAAGCCGGAGAACCTCCCGGAGAAGCCCACCCAGGAGAAGGCCTTGTGCCCCGCGGCGCTCCAGTCGATGGAGTTTCTCCACAGGTCTTCCACGGGATTGTAGATCAGCGTGTTTCCCAGGGAGAGGGCGGCGCCGTCACGGAAATTGCCGTGCCAGTCCACCCGTTCCACGAAAACCGAATGGGTGAAGCCCGGCTCCACTCCCCGGCGCCGGTCGCTGAGACTGCGGTCGAAACGGTACTTCACCTGGGCGAAGACCCCCGGCCCGTACCGGAGATTGCCCAGGCGCCCCAGGGTCCAGGGGAGGTCGAAATCCGTATCGAAGGCGATCTTGCTCTGATGGTACTGATGGTCCCCGTAGGAGTCGGTGTCGTCGTAGAGGTAGCTTTGGGAAAACTCCAGGGTCCAGTCCCTCCGCTTCACCGGGAAATCCACGGCCATGGAGGTGGTGAGGTTGAAGATGTAATCCCCAGTCCCGGCGTTGTAGGTCAGGCCCTGGCTCAGGCCGAAGCGCCAGTCCTTGTCCACCAGCCGGAAGGGCACGGTGAAGGTGAGTTCGTTGCCGAACTCGTTGTCCCCGGTGTCGGTGAAGGTGTAGTCCAGGTTCAGCTTCAGAGCTTCCATGGAGCCCAGAAAATTGAAGTCCCGGGCCCGGATGCTGAGAAGGAGGCCCGAGTTGGAGTCGTACTTGAAGTAGGGCAGGAGGACCACGTTCCAGGTGTCCCTGGTCTCCACCGTCACATGTACGGCGGTCTTCCCGTCCGGAAGGGCGCTGGTGGTGTAGGTGATCTTCCCCTCCGACAGCACCCTCTGGTTCCGCACCAGCTGTTCCCGATCCTTCAGGTAGGCCTCCACCTCCTGGATGGTGGCGAAGGTCCGCCCCTTGTGGATATCGATCTTCTTCTCCAGCGCCCGCTCCCAGGTCCGCCCGGTGATCCGGAAGGTCACGTCCTGGATGATAAATGCCCCGTCGGCCTTCCCGCCGGGCCTGCCATGGGCGGAGAGGGCCATAAAAAAAGCCAGACTCGCCGCCGCCAATATTTTCCATCCCCTCTGCCGCAATTTGGACTCCTTCGGCAACCGACTATTTCAGGTTTTTGGCATTTTATATGAAGTGGATCATTCTCCGTTTCCTTGTCGAAAATGTCAAGTAGATTTTTTTCTCCCTTTCGGATATACCTCGAGCCCATGGACACAAACGCGCCTCGGGATGCGTCCCGCGCCCTGGTGGGTCTGGGAACCACCGCGGCTCTTCACGGGACGATCCACACCCTGGGACTCTTCCTGAGTCCCCTGAACGCGGAAATCGCGGGATACTTCGGCCTCACCAGCATCGCCACGGTGACGGCCTTCAAAACCGTCTACCTCGTCGTCTACGCCGGGAGCAATCTCCTCTTCGGCGCGCTGACCAACCGCCTCCCCGCCCGGGAAGTTCTGGGCCTGGGGATGATCGTCAACGCCCTGGCGGTGGTCCTGTTCCGCTTCGTCCCCCCCACGGGGGTGGGTCTGATGTACCTGCTGTGGATCGTCGCCGCCCTGGGGGGCGGGGTCTACCACCCGGTGGCCAATGCCTTCATAACCCGGCTCTACCCCCTCCGCAAGGGCTGGGCCCTGGGGATAACCGGCATGGGCGCCGGAATCGGGTACGCCTTCGGCCCCCTTCTGACGGGGTTCCTGTCCGGGGTCATCGGCCTTTCCTGGCGGGACATCTCCCTGGTCTTCGGCGGGCTGGGGCTCGCCGTCGGCGCCGCCGCCTTCCCTCTGATTCCCCGGACTCCCCGGGCGGCGGCCCCGAGGGCCGAATCGGACAGGGCGGCGGGCGGAGGGATCCCCCCGGGGGCTGTTCCGGCGCCGGCCGGACTCTCCCCGGCGGGAGCCGGCCCCGGAGCGGGCCTCTTCGGTCTTTCTTACCGGCTCTGGGTTTTCCTTCTCTTCATCGTCGTCATCACCGGAACCCGGGAAATCGGCATGTGGACGATCCTGGATATTTCCGACTTTTTTCTTAAAGTGTCGTTCCCCGGCGGCCCCGGAACCGCCTGGTTCCTCTTCCTCATGTACCTTCCCGGGGTCTTCGTCCAGCCTCTGGCGGGGGCGCTGTCCGACCGGGTGGGCAGGGGAAGGCTCGTGACGGCGGCCTTCCTGTTTTACGGGGCCGCCGTCGCCTCCCTGGCCTTCGTTCCGGGGAGGCTTCTTTTCCTCCCCTACATGCTGATGGGAGCCGCTTCCACCGCCTCCGTCCCCGTCATGGAGGCCCTGGTCACGGACTTCACCAATCCCCGCACCCGGGGCCTGGTCTTCGGTGTTTTCGTCACCGCCATCATGGGGATCGGCGCCCTGGGCCCCCTGGCGGGAGGCCTGTATCTGGACGCCCTGGGCCACACCGCCGCGGCCTTCCGGAGCTGGATGCTCCTGTCCGCCGGACTCATCGCCGCCGGAGGAATCGCCCTGATGTTCACCGGCCGTCTCGCCTCCCGCCTGGGTCTGACGCCCCCGGGGGAGAGTCCGCTCTAGAAGGACGCGGCTTCCCGATAGCGCTTTTCCACCTCCGGCCAGTGTATGAGGTTGAAGAAAGCCGCGACGTAGTCGGCCCGGCGGTTCTGGTACTGGAGGTAGTAGGCGTGCTCCCAGACATCCAGGCCGAGGATCGGGATGTTTCCGTCCGTCAGCGGGCTGTCCTGGTTGGGGGTGGACAGGACCGCCAGTTTTTTGTCCCGCCCCACCACGAGCCAGGCCCAGCCGCTCCCGAAGCGGCCCATGGCGGCGGCGGAGAGCTTCTCCCTGAAGCCCGCGAAGTCACCGAACCCGGCCTTCAGGGCCTCCGCCAGCTTCCCGCCGGCCTGGCCCCCTCCCCGGGGGCTCAGAATCGTCCAGAACAGCGAATGGTTCGCATGGCCTCCGCCGTTGTTGCGGACTGCGGTCCTGATGGCCTCCGGAAGTTCCGGGAGGCGGACCAGCAGCTGCTCCAGAGGCCAGGCCGCGTACTCGGTCCCTTCCACGGCCTTGTTCAGATTCGCCACATAGGCGCCGTGGTGCTTCTCGTGATGGATGCTCATGGTTTTACGGTCGATGTGGGGCTCCAGGGCCTCGGGTGCATACGGAAGGGGGGGCAGGGTGAAAGACATGGGGGTCTCCTTTTTCTAGACATGGGCTTTCCACTGAAAGCTTAATGATACTAATCTCATAACATTTATCGGGAAAGGCAAGCGTTTTCCCCGGGAGATGGAATGGCGCCGGCGGCTTTCCTTTTTTTCCCGGGAATGTGTATTTTTAACCGGTCATGAAGATACATGTCGCCCGATCCATCGGAGAAATCCCCCGGGAGGAATGGAACTCACTGGTCTCCCGGGAGGACCTCCCCTTCCTGGAGTGGGACTGGCTCGCGGCCCTGGAGGAATCCGGCAGCATCGCGCCGGAAACGGGATGGTTTCCGCTGCACCTCACCCTGCGGAACTCCGCCGGCGGGCTTCTGGCTGCGGCGCCGCTGTATCTGAAGACCCACAGCATGGGGGAGTTCGTTTTCGACCATATCTGGGCGGAGGCGGCGCAGTCGCTGGGCCGGCCCTATTACCCGAAGCTGGTGGGCGTGGTGCCCGCCACCCCCGCGGAGGGTTACCGGTTTCTGCACCGCCCGGGGGAGGACCGGGAGGAGCTGGACCGGATCCTCTTCGACGCCGCGGAAACCGTCTGCCGGGCCAACGGAATCGTCGGCCTGCACATTCTCTTCGCCGACCCCCGGTGGGCCGGGCCCGCCCGGCGGGACTATCCCCGCTGGGTCCACCACCACTATCTCTGGGAAAATCCGGGCTTCTCCGGTTTCACCGATTACCTCGCCGTCTTCTCGAAGAACCAGCGGAAGAACATCCGGAAGGAGGCGGGCCGGGCGGAGGAGCAGGGCATCGCCGTCCGGGCAGTTCCGGGGCGGGAGGCCCCGGAGGATTTTTTCCCCCGGATGTTCGAGCTCTACAGCCGCACCAACGACAAGTTCGTCCCCTGGGACGCCCGCTTCGTCAACGAAGAGTTTTTCCGGATCCTGGGCCGCGGTTTCCGGGAACGGCTGGCCTTCGTGGAAGCCCGCCGCCCCGGAGAGGGGCCCCTGGCCCTGGCGATGCTGGTGCGCAAGGGCGACCGGCTCTGGGGCCGGTACTGGGGCGCCGATCAGGACATCCGGGACCTGCACTTCCAGACCTGCTACTACACCCCTATCCGGTGGGCCATCGACCAGGGCATCCGGAGCTTCGACCCCGGAGCCGGGTCGCCCCACAAGATCCGCCGGGGCTTCCGGGCGGTGGAGAACCACAGCTTCCACAGATTCTTCGATCCCGTTCTGGCCCGTCTTTTCGCGGACAACATCGACATGGTCAACCGGCACGAGCGGGCCGTCATAGACGAACTCAACGACGGCCTGCCGCTGAAGGAGCCTCCCCCCAGTCCAGAGCCACCGTAAGGGGAAGGTGGTCCGAGTAGTCCCGGTTCGGAGAGCCGTCGTCCTGGAACAGGAAATCAGGCCCCCCAACGGAGAAACGCCGGAAAAAGGCTCCCCGGGGATCGAAGAGCCCCGGAGACAGGAGCGCGTGGTCGATGGTTTCCCAGACTCCCCGGTGCAGATAGGACCCGGGGGCGGGGGGATCGTCCAGCCAGGGGGAATAGAGAAGGACCTTCCCTCCCTCCGGCGGAAGCGGAGGCGGAATTCCCGTCACCAGAAAACCCCTGACGGGATGGGCCGCCCCCGGGGGCATCAGGGCCGTGGCGTAGGCGCCGCCGGTCCTGGCGTACTCGTCGGCGTTTTCGTTCAGATCCCCCAGCACGACGATGTCCGCCCCGGGGTCCTCCCGGAGGAGTTCGGCCATCCTCTTCCCCACCGCCGCGGCCGCCAGAACCCGGCTCTCCTCGGTCTTCGCCGCTCCCTGGGTCTTGGATTTGAAATGGCAGACGAAGACGGTGAGGCCCGTTCCCTCCCGCTCCAGCCGCACTTCCAGGATCGGCCGCTGCCGGTGCCCCGCCTGGGCGGGCAGATGGCTGCGGGCCTCCGCCACCGGCAGACGGGTCAGGACCCCCACCCGGACGGCGAGACCCTCCGGCGGGGGCGTCAGGATGACCCGATACCCCAGGCTCCGGAGCGGGCCGTTCCGCAGATCGGTCAGGACCCGGCTGTTCTCCACCTCCATCAGGGCGACGAAATCCGGCCCCCCCGGAACGGTCTCCCGGATCACCTTCCCCACCGCCTCCAGCCGTCTTCGGTAGTCCCCGGAGGTCCAGGCCCCGCCGGGGACGAACTCGGGGTACTCCGTGCCGTCCTCCCGGTCGTCGAAGAGATTGCACACATTGTACGAGAGAAGAACCACCTCGCCGACCGGCCCCTCCGGGCCGGGCCCCAGGGGACAGCCGGGGAGTAACAGGACCGCCGACAGGACAAGGGTAAAAAGAGCGGGGCATGACAATGGTTTCTGCACGGTTCCAACCTCCGGGGATCACCGGAGGAGGACCCTCACCCGCGGTGTTCCGCTATATAGGACAGGATGATTTTCTTCTCCGCTTCGCCGTCCCCCGCGGAGGGGGCGAACTTCTCCCCCGAGACGGCCTCGAAGGCTTCGATGTAGCGCCGGGAGACTTCGAGCCGGACCTCGTCGGGTATCTGCGGCGGCGCGCCGTCCCCGGAGTACCCCCGTTCCAGCAGCCAGCCGCGGAAATACTCCTTGTCCAGGCCCCGGGGCTCCTCTCCGGACTGGGACTTCCCGTCCCAGCTGTCGGCGTGCCAGTACCGGGAGGAGTCGGGGGTGTGGATCTCGTCCACCAGGATGAGCCCCCCATCGGGTAGGAGGCCGAACTCGTATTTGGTGTCCACCAGGATGAGCCCCCGGCTCCGGGAAATCTCCCGGCCCCGCCGGAACAGGGCCAGGGCGGCGAAGCGGACCTTCTCCCAGAGCTCCGCCGGAACCAGGCCCCGTCGGACGATCTCCTCCTCCGAAACGGGCTCGTCGTGCTCCCCCGCCCCCGCCTTGGTGGAGGGGGTCAGGAGAGGCCGGTCAAAGGCCTGGTTTTTCCGCATGCCTCCGGGAAGGCGTATTCCCGACACCGGACGGCCCGCCTGGTAATCCCGCCAGGCCGAACCGGTGAGATGACCCCGGACCACCACCTCCACCGGAAGGACCTCGGCCTTGCGGACCACCGTGGTCCGGGGCGAAAGGGCCTCGACCACATGGTTGGGGATGATGTCCCCGGTGAGGGCGAACCACCCGGCGCTGATCCGGGACAGGACCTCCCCCTTGAAGGGGATAGTGGAAAGGACCCGGTCGAAGGCGGAGATCCGGTCCGTCACGGTGATGAGGAGCCGGTCTCCCAGGTCCAGAACATCCCGGACCTTGCCGCTGTACAGGGGGACGCCCGGGGGAAGGTCCCCGGGAGCGAAGCCGGAGAAGCAGTTTTCGATCATGGGCTAGACCGGCAGCTCCCCGCGGCGGGTGATGATCCTGGAAACCAGGCCGTACTGCAGGGCTTCCTCGGCGCTCATCCAGAAATCCCGGTCCGTGTCCTTCTCCACCTGCTCCCGGGGTTTTCCGGTCTCCTCGGCGATGAACCCGTTGATCCTCTCCCGGACCTTCTCCAGCTCCCGGGAGTGGATCTCGATGTCCGTGGCCACTCCCCGCATCCCGCTCAGAGGCTGGTGGATGAGGTAGTGGGAGTTGGGCAGGCCGAAGCGCCTGTCTTTGGGGGAACCCAGCAGGATCAGGGCCCCGGCGGAGGCCACCAGGCCCATGCCGACGGTGTAGACATCGGGCTTCACGAAGCGCATCATGTCGATGATGGCGTACCCCGCGTCCACATCCCCTCCGGGGGAGTCGATGAAAATTTTGATGGGATCGTCACCCTCCGCCTCCAGGAGCAGAAGGCCCCGGATGGTCCTCTCCGCCAGGGTCTTGTCCACCTCGCCGGAGAGGAGAAGGGTGCGGGTTTTCAGAAGCCGCTGGAAAACCATGTCCGACTCGGGAGGGCGCGCTCCCCGGTCGGCATCGTCATCGTCGCCGTAACGGAACATGAAACACTCCTTGTCGTGCTATTTTCACGGGATGAATACCCATGTAATATACCAAGAGAAGGGTGGAGGGTAAAGAATGAAAAGCGCGTCCGTCGCAGTGGGGGGAAGGCCCGGGCCGACAGATCGGCCCGGGCCGGCAGATCGGCCCGGGCCGGCAGGTTCCGCGACACAGCCGGGAGGCCTGAAATGAAAAGCGCGTCCGTCGCCGTCGTCGGCCGGCCCGGAGCGGGAAAATCCACCCTCATCAACCGCATTACCGGCCACAAAGTTTCCATTACCGCCCCGGTTCCCCAGACCACCCGGAACCGGATCCGGGGTATCCTCACCGAGGAGAGGGGCCAGATCATCTTCATCGACACCCCGGGCTACCACCTCTCGGACCGGAAGTTCAACCTGCGCCTCCGGGACCTGGTGACCGGGACCCTGAAGGAGGCGGACCTGGCGGTCTACGTGATGGACTCCACCCGCCCCGTGGGGGAGGAGGAGGAGGCCATGGCGGAGAAGCTCCTCCATCTGCCCTGCCCGGTGGTGGCGGCGCTGAACAAGAGCGATCTGGCTTCGGAGACCCGGGAGCCCAACCGGCTCTTCATCGGCCGGAAGCTCCCCGCCGCGGAGATCGTGGAGGTCTCCGCCCTCACCGGGACGGGATTTTCCCCGCTCCTGGACCGGATCTTCGCCCTGGCTCCGGAGGGGGATCCCCTCTACCCCCCGGACTACTACACCGACCAGGACCCGGAGTTCCGCGCCGCGGAGATCATCCGGGAGAAGGCCATCGCCGCGACCCGGGAGGAGGTTCCCCACGCCCTGTACGTCGAAATCGCCGACATGGAGGCCGCCGAGGAAAAAGACAAGAGCCGGCTCTGGATCCGGGCCTTCCTGGTGGTGGAACGGGAATCCCAGCAGGGCATCCTGGTGGGAAAGGGGGGAGAGAGGATCCGGGACATCCGGACCGAGGCGCAGAAGGAACTGGGCAGAATCTTTCCCTACCGGATTCATCTGGACCTGCGGGTCAAGACCCGGCCCCGGTGGCGTCGGGACGAGGCCCTGCTGCGGGGACTCATCCGATAGAGGCGGACCGATGCGGTCTTATCCCGGGAGCCCGCAGGACCGTCCGCGACCGTCGGGCCGTTTCCGCCGGATCGTCCCGATTCTTTCAGCGCAATCCGTTCGACCCGGGCGGGAAGATCCGGTGGCGGCACAGCCCGAGCCTTTCAGCCCGAGCCTTTCAGCCCGGCCCGGGAAGGCCCAGCCGCAGCAGCGCCGGTTTCAGTTCCGCCGCCCGCTGCTCCTCGGTGAGCACCGACAAGAGGTCTCCCGGCAGAAGAACCATGTCGGGCCGGGGCAGCCTTTCCAGTTTTCCCCGGACGACCCCCACCAAAACGCACCCCGGCGGCAGGATCAGATCCCGGATCGGCCGCTGCTCCAGAAAAGAGCCGGAACATACGGGGATGGTGAGCACCATCTTCTTACCCCCTTCCTCGTAGGTCGCCCGGGAGATCGTTCCCTTCGATAGAAGTCGGTCCAGGAAGGCGTCGTAGATGGGTTTCGCCTTCAGCGCCTCCGCCACCGCGTAAGCAACGGCGGAAACGATGATCAGCGATATCAGATGGGACAGGGAACCGGTCATCTCGGAAATCAGCACCGCCCCGGTTATGGGCGCCCGGGTCACGGCGGTGAAAAAAGCCGCCATTCCGAGGATGACGAAATTGACGGCGAAACCCGGGTCGAAGGAGAACCACAGAACCAGAAGATCACTGAAGATCCGGCCCAGCAGCGCCCCCACCACCAGCAGAGGGAAAAAGATACCCCCGGGAGAACCGGACCCGTAGGAGAGGGCGGTGAAAAAGAGCTTCGTCCCCAGGATCAGGATCAGCAGGGTGACCCCGTATTTTCCCAGAGCCGAATCCATCAGAAGCTCGTGTCCGCCCCCCAGAACCTCCGGAAGCAGAAACCCCAGGCAGCCGGCGGTAAGAAAGGCCGGAAGGGGCTTCAGGATATCGCTTTTTATCAGGCTGTCGTGCAGGTCCAGGGAGCGGATGAGGGCGGCGTTAAAAACCACACCCACCAGTCCGCAGAGGGCGCCGAGAAAAACCAGAACCGGATAATGGCGCAGGGGCAGATACTCTTTGAGGGTGAAGTCAAAGACCGGGGAAAGCCCCACGAAATTCCTGGATACGATCTCCGCCGCCAGGGAAGCGACCATGGTGCAGGTGAGCATCAGGGGGGAGAAGCTCTTGTGCAGCTCTTCCAGGGAAAAAAGGACCCCCGCCAGCGGCGCGTTGAAAGCCGCAGCCAGCCCGGCGCCGGCCCCGGCGGTGATGAGGTACTTCCCGTCCACCTCCGGAGATTTCGACGCCGAGGCCAATCCCGCCCCCACATGGGCCCCCAGCTGAATGGACGGCCCTTCCCGTCCCAGGGACAGACCGAAGGCCAAGGCAGTGACTCCGCCGAAAAACTTCAGGACGAGCTCCTCCAGCCACTTCATCCGGAACTGCCGCAGCAGGACGCCCTTGACCTGGGGGATACCGCTGCCCTTGATCATCGGCGCCCGGCGAACCAGGCTTCCCACCAGCAGGGCGGCGGCGGCCAGTCCCGCAAAGAGGAGAAAAACCCCCGCCGGGCCATTTCGGGCCGCCTGCCCATAGACCAGTGTCCGGAAAACCGCCGCCTTCTCCAATATCAATCGGTATGCCACCACGACAAAACCTGCCGTGATTCCTGTGGCCAGACCTTTGAGATAGAGTCCCCGGCGGGCCCTCTCTTCCCGCCGGAGCGCATCTCCGGCTTTCTTCCCTTCAGGCGCTTTCCCCATGGGATCATGATAATGCACCGTCCGGGAACCACGCAAGATCGAGGCTTGCCGGGAACCGGCGTTCCCGCTATAGTGGGCCCATTCACATGAAAAAGCTTATCCTGAGAAGACTTTCCCCCACCGTGGAGGTCCTGAGGGGCTTCCAGGGGAATGCCCGGGCCTGCATCACCGTGGAACCCCTGTGGGGGATCCCCTACAACCTCTTCGTCCCCTACGCGTCCCTGTACATGCTGGCTCTGGGAGTCTCGGACCGGCAGATCGGGACCGTCACCGCGGTGGGGCTCGTCTTCCAGATGCTTTTCGCCCTCACCGGCGGTCACTTCACCGACAAGCACGGTCGCCGCCGGACCTCCCTGATTTTCGACTGCCTGGCCTGGAGCGTCTCCACGCTGATCTGGGCGACGGCGCGGAACTACCAGGCCTTCCTCGTCGCGGCGGCGCTGAACGGCACCTCCAAAATCGTGAAAAACTCCTGGAACTGCCTGATGATCGAGGACGCGCCCCCCTCCCAGCGGGTGCATATCTACACCTGGGTCGAGGTGGCGGCCATTCTGGCGGGTTTCTTCGCCCCCATTGCGGGGCTGCTGGTGTTCCGCTTCGGCCTCGTCCCCGCAGTCCGGGGCCTCTACGCCTTTGCCTTCGTGTCCATGACCACCATGTTCCTGACCCGGCACGCCGGCACCCGGGAAACCTCCATCGGCCTGGTCAAAATGGTGGAAAACCGTCATCACAGCCTGTGGGACAGTTTCCGGGAACTCCCGGAGGCGCTGCGGAGCCTGGCGGGGGACCCTCTGATGCTCACCGCCTTTGCCCTGGCGGTGCTGAACAACGTCCATCTGGTCCTCCGGGACACCTTCCTGGGCATCATCCTGAACCGGGGGCTGGGCCTGCCCCAGGAGACCCTGGCCATTTTCCCCGCCCTGGGGGCTGCGGTATCCCTGGGGGTGTATCTCTTCGTCATGCCCGGCCTGGGTCGCAGGAACCCCACCAAACCCCTTCTGGCGGGCCTGGGCCTGCTGACGGCGGGTTACGGGGTTCTCCTCGTCGCGCCGACGGGCGGTTTTTCGTCGGCGGTGGCGGCCACGCTGGCCGTCGCCATCGGCGCCGCGGTGGTCACCCCCTTCGTGAACGGAAACCTGGCCAACCGACTGCCGGACCACCACCGGGCCAAGACCCTGGCCCTGGTCTACGCCGGGGTCTACGGCGGCACCGCCCCCTTCGGCCGCCTGGCGGGAGACCTGTCGGCCCTGAACCCCCGGCTGCCCGCGGTCCTGCTGATCCTGGTCTTCGCCGCCGCGGCGGGCTGCGTCCTCCACATGCGCCGGGCGGAAAATCTCCGGTAAGAGCGGGCGCCCCCGTCCCGGAGGCCTCTTCTCCCCTCCCGGCCCGGACCGGAGCTCCCGTATTGACTTCCCCCCAAAATCCGTTAGACTTTTTCATCATCCCCACGGGAGGCGTTTATGAATCTGGACTATAAAAACCTGGATACGCTGGAATCCTACAGAAGGCTGACGAAACTCCCCCGGCCCGCCCATCTGCGGACCCTGGTCACGGTGGACAGGATAGCCTCCTCGTCCGTCCCCGCCGGCGGGGGGATGACTTACAACTACGGGGCCAAGCTCTTTTCACCGGAGATACTGGGGGCCCTGCAGGACCTGGCCGACGAGGCGGGTCTCATCGCCAAGTATCGGCGGATCCTGGACGGCGGGATCATGAACACCGGGGAGAAGCGCATGGTCCTGCACCATCTGGTTCGGGGCAGACCGGGGAAAGAGACGACCCACGGCGGCAGGGACCTGCGGGCCTTCTACCGGGGGGAGCAGGACAAGATCGCGGTTTTCGCGGACCGGGTCCATCGGGGGGAGATCCGGGGCTCCACCGGGAAACCCTTCGACACGGTGGTGCAGATCGGAATCGGGGGGTCGGACCTGGGCCCCCGGGCGCTGCACATAGCCCTGTCGAATCTCCGCGCCGGGGACGGCCCCTTTCGGAAAATGAAGGCCCGCTTCGTGTCCAACGTGGATCCCGACGACGCGGCGGAGGTCCTGGCCCGGGTGAATCCGGAAACCTCCCTCTTTATCGTGGTGTCCAAGAGCGGCACCACCCAGGAAACCCTGACCAACCAGGCCTTCGTCCTGCGGCGGCTGGAGGAGGCGGGGATCCCGGGCCTGGACCCGAAAAAGCACCTGGTGGCGGTGACCTCGGAAACCAGCCCCATGGCCAAATCCCCGGACTATCTTGCCTCCTTCTTCATCGACGACTTCATCGGGGGACGCTACTCCGCCACCAGCGCCGTGGGAGGCGCGGTTCTCTCCCTGGCCTTCGGCCCCGGGGTCTTCGAAGAGGTGCTGGCCGGCGCGGCGGAGGCGGACAGGCTGGCCCTGGAGGGGGACATCCGCCGGAACGCGGCCCTCATGGACGCCCTCCTGGGGGTCTACGAGCGGAACGTTCTGGGCTTCCCCGCCACCGCCGTCCTGCCCTACAGCCAGGCCCTGTCCCGGTTCCCCGCCCATCTGCAGCAGCTGGACATGGAATCCAACGGCAAGGGGGTGAACCGCTTCGGCGAGGCCCTGAGCTACCCCACCGGGCCGGTCATCTTCGGCGAACCCGGGACCAACGGCCAGCATTCCTTCTATCAGCTTCTGCACCAGGGAACGGACATCGTCCCGCTGCAGTTCATCGGCTTCCGGGAATCCCAGCGGGGGGAGGACCTGAGCTTCGACGGCTCCACCAGCCAGAAGAAGCTGAACGCCAACCTGGCGGCCCAGATTCTGGCCTTCGCCAAGGGGAAGGACGACGTCGACCCCAACAAGTCCTTCGGGGGAAACAGGCCCTCATCACTCCTCTGGGGGGAAAAACTCACTCCCCGGGCTCTGGGGGCCACGCTGGCCCACTTCGAAAACAAGGTGATGTTTCAGGGGCTGGCCTGGAACATCAACAGCTTCGATCAGGAGGGGGTGCAGCTGGGGAAAGTACTGGCCTCGGAGGTCCTGTCCGGCGCGCCGGCGGACCGGGAACTGGCCGCCTACGCCCGGCTCCTGGGGGTGCTGTAAGGGGAGACCCGAATCCACCCCCTCCCTGCGGGACGCGGCGCCTCCCGAGCCGGCCTCCGGGGGCGGCGTTTGGGGACGGCCGCCGGTCCGGGCCCGGCCTTCAGGGGGCCGGCGCTCCGCCTTCGGGAGCCGCGGCGGGGAGCCGGGATTCGATCCAGGCGAGAACATCCCGGTACACTTCGTCCCGGTTCGTCTCGTTCAGCATCTCGTGGCGGCCGTCGGAGTAGATCTTCATGCTGATGGTCTCGATCCCCGCCTTGCGGTACTCCTTGTACACCTGGGCGACCCCCCGGGAGAAACCGCCCACCGGGTCACGGCTTCCGGAGAAAAGGTAAATCGGCAGTTTCCGGGGAGTACGGCGCAGGACCGCGGGCTGATGGACGTCCCGGATCCCCTTCAGGAGGTCGGCGAAAAAGCCGTTGGCGGGGATTCCCCCGCAATAGGGGTCGGACATGTACCGATCCACCTGCTCCTCATCCCGGGACAGCCAGTCGAAGCGGGTGGACCGGTTCTTCACCGATCGGGCGTAGGGACCGAAGGTGAGCCGGTCCAGGAGAGCGCTGGGAAAATTCCTGCCGTTTATCCTCCCCTCGATAAGCGCGACGATGCGCCCCAGGCGGCCCTTCAACCCCGGGTCGTGCCCGGTGCCGGAGAGAATCAGACCGGCCAGTTTCTCCCCCTTCCCGGCGGCGTAGGCCCGGGCGAGAAAAGAACCCATGGAATGGCCCAGCAGAAAGACCGGAAGCTCCGGTTTTTCCCCCCGGAGGCGATCCACCCACAGGTCGATGTCCCCCAGGACCAGCTCCCAGCCCCCCTCCTCCGCCAGGAACCCCGGCGTCCCCGACTCTTCCCCGGTGCGCCCGTGGCCCCGGAGATCGAAGCCGCAGACCGAGACGCCCTTGTCCGCGAGAAAATCGGCAAAATGCCGGTACCGCCCGAAATGCTCGGACATCCCATGGATGATCAGCAGGCGGCAGCGGGGAGACTTCGCCTCCGTCCGGGCGCCGAACAGCCGCACGCCGTCGGGGGCATCCATGTGTATTGCCTCGTCCACTTATTTCACCCCATTGGACCCGTTGGCCCCATTTGTCATGAGAACGGGCTGATTCGTGGCTTCCAGAACGTCCCGCCACAGGCTGCTTTCCGGATCCACCCGATTGCGGGTGGAAACCGCCACGGGGATGGGAAGATGCACGAAGGTGTTGTTGATCTGGCTGATGAGGATTTTCGTCTTCCCCGCCATGGCGGCATGGACCGCGTTGCTGCCCAGCCGGGAGCAGTAGGCCGAATCGTTGGGAACCGCCAGAGCGCTGCGGATGATGTAGCTGGGGTCGATGTACTTCAGGTTGACCTCCATGTTGCGGTCGGCAAAATGCCTGGGGATGCGGTCCCGGAGCAGCCGGGCGATGTCTCCCAGTCTCCTGTTGCCGGAGGCGTCGGTTTCGGTTTCCTGCTGCACCAGATCCTGACCCGCCCCTTCGGCGACGATGATGACCGCGTGGTTCCGCCTCTTGAGCCGGCTTTCCAGGTGGAACAGAAGACCGTTGGGGCCCTCCAGTTCGAAGGGGACTTCGGGGATCAGCACGTAATTGGCCTCGTGCACCGCCAGGGCGGTGTGGGCGGCGATGAAACCCGATTCCCGCCCCATGAGCTTCACCAGCCCCACACCGTTGATCACCGCGTGGGCCTCGGTGTGGGCGCTGGAGACGGCGTGGGAGGCCAGGGAGACCGCGGTCTCGAAGCCGAAGGATTTCTGGATGAAGGACAGGTCGTTGTCTATGGTCTTGGGGACGCCCACCACGGCGATCTTCAGGCCTCTCCGCTGGATCTCCTCGGCGATCTTCAGGGCCCCCTTCTGGGTGCCGTCCCCCCCGATGGTGAAGAGGATGTTGAGATTCATCCGTTCGATGGAATCCACGATGTCCACCGTGCGCTCCCCCCCGCCCCGGGAGGTGCCCAGGACGGAGCCTCCCACCTTGTGGATGTCGTCCACCACATCCACATTCAGGTCCAGGGTGGGCATCTTGTACTCCGGCAGAAGTCCCCGATAGCCGAACTGGATTCCCGATATCCGGTGCACGCCGTAGCTGAGCCAGAGGCTGCGGACGATGGCCCGGATGACATCGTTGATTCCCGGGCAGAGCCCTCCGCAGGTGACGATGCCCACATGGACATGCCCGGGGTTGAAATAGATCCTCTCCCGGGGCCCCGCCACCTGCAGCAGATCCTTCTCCTCGAAAGAAAAGGACTTCCGTCTGGGGTCCACCTCGATGCCATGGAGGATGTATTCATCGTCCCGGACGTAATTCGCGATGGAATCCCCCCGCACCGTGGAAAGGGCGATGGGGGAGGGAATCTTCGATTCCCCCAGTGTGGGGACGGTAAAATCGTAGGGACCCGCCATATCTACCTCCGGTTTTCAGAAACCTGTCCAGCCCGGGAATAGTATACCATGAGGGGCGGGCCGTTCAACCGGCGGCGCCGATCCAGCCTCCCCCCAGGACCCGGTCCCCCTGGTAGGCCACCGCGGCCTGTCCGGGGGTCACCGCCCTGACGGGGCGGACGAACTGCGCGGTGAAGCGGCCGCCGGGCAGGATCTTCACCCGGGCGGGCGCCGCGGGGTGGGAGTAGCGCACCGCCACCAGGGCTTCGAAAGATGAGCCCTCCTCCACCGGCTGCAGCCAAAGAGCGCCCTCCGCCGTCAGTTCCCGGCTCAGCAGGGCATTCGCGTCGGCGCTGATCACCACCTTCCCCGTGTCCGGTTCTATCCGGGAGACCCAGCCCCGGACGCCCAGGGGCACCCCCAGACCCCGCCGCTGCCCCAGGGTGTAGGCGTGGGCGCCCCCGTGGCGTCCCAGGACCTTCCCGTCCGGGTCCACGAATACCCCCGGCCTGGCGGGGGCCCCCAGCGCCCGGCGCAGCGATTCGGGAAAGCTCTCTCCGGCGATTCCGAAGCAGGCGTCCTGGCTCTCCCGCCTCTCCGCGGCGGCCAGCCCCAGACCCCGGGCAATCTCCCGGGTTTCGGCCTTGAGGATACCCCCCAGGGGAAAGAAACAGCGCTCCAGCGCCTCCCTCTCCAGGCCGAAGAGGAAATAGGACTGGTCCTTTTTCGGGTCCAGACCCCGGTGCAGGCCGAAGCCCCCCTCCTCCTCGGGAAGAACCCGGGCGTAATGGCCCGTCAGGATGCCGTCGGCCCCGATTTCCCGGGCGTAATCCAGGAGACGGCCGAACTTCAGATGCCGGTTGCACAGGACGCAGGGGTTCGGGGTGCGGCCCCGGGCGTACTCCTCCCAGGCCGGGGACAGGACGATCCGGCGGAAGTCCTCCTCCAGGTCCAGCACATGGTGGGGGATGTCCAGACGCCCGGCGGCCTCCCGGGCGGCATCGCCGCTTTCATCGCCGCAGGAGGCGCCGGTCATGCCCCCCGTTTCCGCTCCCCGGAGACCCAGCCGCAGGGTCACTCCGACGACCTGGATCCCCGCCTCCCGGGCCAGATAGGCCGCCACGGTGGAATCCACACCGCCGCTCATGGCCGCCGCCAGCCGCCGAGGGCGCCGGGGATCGGATGACAGGCTTTTTACCGCCGCCTCCAGGCTCATGCCGCGGGAATCCCCCCGGCCAGCATCCGTCGGATGGGAAGCTCCGCCCGGTGCCGCAGATCTTCGTCCAGAATGATTTCCGGCTCCAGATTCTCCAGGGCCGCCAGGACATCCTCCAGGGCCGTGAGCTTCATGTCCGCGCAGACCGCCCGGGATGTGACGGGGACGAACTTCGCCCGGGGATTCTCCCGGGCGAGCCGGTGGATGATCCCCATCTCCGTGGCGACGATGAAGGTCCCCTCCCCCGCGGAGCGGACGAAATCGCACATGCCGCCGGTGGAAAGGACCCGGTCCGCCAGGGCAAGAGTCTCCGGCGGACATTCGGGGTGGGCGATGACCACCGCGCCGGGGTTCTCCCGCAGGCGGGCCCGGATATCGTCGGGGCCCATCCCCTGGTGGACAGGACAGCATCCGGGATGGAGGATCATCCTCCTGCCGGTCTCTTTTTCCACCCAGGCGCCCAGGTTCCGGTCGGGGACGAAGATGATCTCCCTGTCCCGGGGCAGGGCGGAGATGATCCGCACCGCGTTGGCGGAGGTGACGGTTATGTCGCTCTTCGCCTTGACCTGGACGGTGGAATTGACATAGCAGACCGTGACCGCCCCGGGGTGCCGCTCCTGGAGGGCCCGGAGTTCTTCCGGACCGATCATGTCCGCCATGGGGCAGCCCGCCCGGGCCACGGGCAGGAGGACCCGCTTCCGGGGGGAGAGTATCTTCGCCGTTTCGGCCATGAAGCGGACGCCGCAGAACACCAGAAGGCCGTTTTCCTCCTCCGCCGCCTTGACGGCAAGCTCCAGGCTGTCCCCGACGAAGTCGGCGATGTCCTGGATTTCCGGGTTCTGGTAATTATGGGCCAGGATGACGGCGTCCCGCCGCTCCTTCAGGCCCTGAATCTTCTTCGCGAGAGAAACCATGGGGGAACGATAGCACGAAGGGACCGGGCCTTTCCAGACATGGTCCGCCGCAGGATGCGGGTCTATCCCCGGCGAAGACCCATCACACAGGCCGCCACCGCCGCCGCGCCCCGGAAAATTTCCTCCTCCGTGACCGAGGACAGAAAGGAGAAGCGGATCGAGGAGATCGCCCGCTCCCGGGACAGCCCCATGGCGGAAAGCACGTGGGACGGTTTCTCCAGGCCGGCGGAACAGGCGGCGCCCCGGCTCGCGGCCACCCCCTCCCGATCCAGCCTCTCCAGCAAGGCCTCCCCGGAAATGCCCGGAAATGTGATGTTCGCCGTGTTCCAGACCCGGGGAGCGCCGGCCCCGTTGACCACCGCCCCGGGAACGGCCTTCAGCACCGCCTCCTCGAAGGCGTCCCGCAGCGGCGTCCGGGACGGGGAAGCCTCCGCCGACCGGTCCGCCCGGGCGAAGGCGGCCCCGCAGCCGACGATGGCGGGCACGTTGTGGGTGCCGCCCCGGAGCTTGCCGTCCTGGGAGCCGCCGTGGATGATCGGGGACAGCCGGGTTCCCCGCCGCGCATAGAGGAGCGCCCCTCCCTTGGGGCCCTCCGCCTTGTGGCCCGCCAGGGTCACCAGGTCGGCGCCCAGGTCCGGGGCGGTGAAACGGATCTTCCCGGCCCCCTGCACCGCATCCACATGAAAAACGATGTTCCGCGCCCGGGCCTCCTCGGCCATCTCCCGCACCGGCTGGATGACCCCGGTCTCGTTGTTCACCAGCATCACCGAAGCGAAAACCGTGTCGGGCCGGAGGGCGGCGAAGAAATCCCCCACCGACACCGCACCGGAGCTCCCCGGCGCGAGCCGCGTCACCTGCACCCCCCAGCTCTCCAGCCAGCGCAGCGAGTCCAGGACCGACCCGTGCTCGATCATCGTGGTCACACAGTGGACCCCCAGACTCCCGGGGGAGGGGTTCCGCCGGGCCGCCTCGGATCCCAGAGCGCCCAGGACCGCCAGATTGTTGGACTCCGTTCCGGAAGAGGTGAAGATGATTTCCCTGGCCTCGCAGCCCAGGAAGACGGCGCAGCGGGAGCGGGCCTCTTCCACGGCGTCCTTCGCCCTCCTGCCCCAGAGATGGGCGCTGGAAGGATTGCCGAACTCCTCCTCCAGAAAGGGCCGCATGGCGGCCAGCACATCGGGGTGGATGGGTGTGGTGGCGTTGGCGTCGAAATAGAGGGGTTTCTGTTTCATGTCATTCTGAACTATAGGCCATGGATCTCCGGCGCGCAACAAGGCCCCGGGCTTTGTCCGGGGGGAGGCCCTCGGGCTCCGGCCCCGGGCTCCGGCCTCGCGCTTTATCCGGGGGGAGGCCCCGGGCCGTGCATCCCTGCCGGCGCCGCCGGCTCCCACCGCCGCATCACTGTCCCCTTGCCTCCCTGCCCCGCCGATGCCGGGGCCTCTCCGGGGAGGCCCCGGGGCGCCGGCGCCCCGGGGGGAGCTGGCATCAAAGCCGCCCGACGGGGTAGACTCCATCCCTATGCAGAGCAGACAGGACGGAAGAAGCCGCATCTCCCTGCGGCCCGGCATCCGCGTCCGGGTGGTCCGGAAGGAGGACCAGCGGACGGAAAAACTGACGGAAGGGGTCGTGCGGGACATCCTGACCAGGTCTCAGGACCACCCCCACGGGATCAAGGTGAGGCTGGAGGACGGGACCGTCGGCCGGGTGAAGGAGATCCTCGGGTAGGCCGGGGCGGGGAAGTTCCCGGTCAGGGCGCCCGCAGAAAGTCCAGAACTATCCCGCAGAAGGCCCGGACCCCCAGAGGAAGGACATCCTCGTCGAAGCGGTACCGGGGATGGTGCAGGGGGTACGCGCAGTCCTTGTCGGGATTCCGGGCGCCCAGGAAGAAGTAGACCCCCGGAGCCTCCCTCTGGTACAGGGCGAAATCCTCCCCCCCCATGGAGGGGCGGAATTCCGTCAGGACCCGGCCCTCTCCGAAGTTTTCCTTCAATATCCTTTCAACCCGGCGGGCAGCGGCGGCATCGTTGACCGTCGGAGGGACCCCCTCTTCCCAGCGGAAGCGGACGGCGCCCCGGAAGGTCCCGGCGATGCCGGCGGAGATGTCCTCCAGACGGCGGCGCATGAATTCCCTGACCTCCTGGTTCAGGGTCCGCACCGTCCCGGTTAGGCTCACCTCCTCGGGGATCACGTTGAAGGTGGTCCCCCCCTGGATCCTCCCCACCGTCAGCACCGCCGGCTCCAGAGGATCCACCTCCCGGGAGGCGACGCGCTGGAAGGAGATGACCGCCTCGGAGGCCATGACGACGGGGTCCACCCCCAGATGGGGCATGGCGCCGTGTCCTCCCCGTCCGACGAAATCGATGTCGAAGCGGTCCACCGAGGCCATCACCGGACCGGGACGCACCGCGAAGACCCCCGAGTCGAAGCCGGGCCAGATGTGCAGGCCCACTATGAGTTCAGGTTTCGGCGATGCCAGGGCCCCGGCGGCGATCATCCCCGCCGCCCCCCCCACGGTCTCCTCAGCGGGCTGAAAAAGGAAGATCGCCGTCCCCCGGAGGCGGTCCCGCATCCCCTCCAGGGTCCTGG